>JASLFF010000358.1 GCA_030150795.1 Terriglobales bacterium
TTGCTGCTGATGTTTCTTGGCCATTGGATCTGTCTTGCCCATAAAGATCGCGATCTTGCAGCGCGGATCGCCCGCTCCCGACGACCACCACTTGCGTCCATTCAAGACGTATTCATTCCCCTCGCGCCGAATGCTGGCCTGTATGTTCGTCGCGTCCGATGAAGCCACAGCAGGCTCCGTCATGGCAAAGCACGACCGTATTTCTCCGGCCAGCAGCGGCTTCAGCCAGCGTTCTTTCTGTTCAGGCGTCCCGTAGCGTGCCAACACTTCCATGTTGCCGGTATCGGGCGCGGAGCAATTAAAGACCTCCGGCGCAAGAATACTGCGTCCCATGATTTCGCAGAGTGGCGCATATTCCAGATTGGTGAGCCCTGCGCCGTTCTCATCGTCCGGGAGAAACAAGTTCCACAGCCCGGCGGCGCGCGCTTTGGGCTTCAGCTCCTCAATCACTTTGGTGGGCGTCCAGCGGTCAGCCTCAATTTCCTGGTAGTAGCGCTTTTCATTAGGATAAATATGCTCGTCCATGAACACGCGCAAACGCTGCTCAAGTGATTTGACTTTGTCGCTGTAATCAAAATTCATATTCGGTCCTTCACCTGCTATGGGCTTCAATTAGGCTAGTCGATTCGCGCTGATTCATCAAATGAATCATTGGAATAGTGTAAAATTTGTACCGTGCATCTGAGCCAGGTCGATCTTAACCTGTTCGTTGTCCTGGAGGCCATTTACCGTGAAGGCAATCTCACGCGTGCAGGCCGCCAGCTCAAGCTCACGCAGCCGGCCATGAGCCACGCGTTGAAGCGGCTGCGCGAACTATTGCAGGACCCTCTTTTCATCCGCGAAGGCGCCAACATGGTGCCAACTCCATTCAGCCGGAACATGATCAATGAGGTGCGCCAGGCGTTGCAAATCCTGGAAGTAAATCTTTATGAGAACCGCAATTTTGATCCTGCCCATACGCGCCGAAATTTTCAGATCGGCTTCTGGGAGCTGATGGAATCCACCATTCTCCCTCCACTGGCAAAAGTTCTGGCCCGGGCCGCGCCTGAAATTTCCATCACCACGCTCCGGGTCAAGCGCCGCGATATTGAACAGGAGCTGGCCAGTGGGACTCTGGACCTTGTTCTGGATGTTCCCATTACCATCAGTGACAATCTGCGCCAGCAGCCGCTGTTTTCCGATCGCGTGGTAGTGATGGCCCGCAAGGGACATCCGGCCATTGGGCGCGAGCTTGATCTCGACACCTATCTGCGGCAGGACCATGTTCTGGTTTCTTCGCGACGCTTCGGTCCCAGCCTAGTGGATACCGAACTAAATCGCATCGGCCGCAAACGCAGTATCGTGCTGCGCTGCCAGCACTATTTTTCTGCGTGCCGCGTGGTGAGCGAAACTGACCTGCTGCTCACCATCCCTGAACATTACGCGCAGATGCTCAACACTGGTTTTGATCACGGGCTGTATACGTTTCCATTGAAGAGCCTGCAACAGCTTGAAATTCAAATGTACTGGCATGAGAGCGCGGAAAATGATCCGCCCAACCGCTGGCTGCGCGAGCAGATCAAGAAAGTTGTGGACGAAACATTTGCCGAGCCCGCGCCTGTAGTGCGTGTCCGCGCGCGCCGCGCTGAAAAAGCCCGTTCCAGGCCGCAACTCGTCAGGAGAAGCCGATGAAAGCAGCAGTTTTGCGCGAATTGAAAAAACCATTCGTGATTGAGGAAGTGGAGCGCCCCAAGCCCGGTGAAGGTGAAGTTCTGATCAAGGTGGAAGCGTGCGGCGTCTGCCATTCTGATCTGCACGTTGCTGAGGGCGACTGGAAACAATTCGGCGGAATCACCAAGCTGCCGTTGATCGTGGGACATGAAGTTGCCGGCAAAGTGGTTGAAATTGGTCCTGGTGTGCGCGAGTTGAAAGTTGGCGACCGTGTGGGCGTGCCCTGGATTTACTGGACCTGCGGCGAATGCGAGTTCTGCCGTGAGGGCAATGAGAATCTTTGCGTGAAGCAGAAAATTACCGGCGTGACCGTTGATGGAGGCTACGCAGAATACATCAAAGCGCCGGCCACTCATGCGACGAAGATTCCTGACACGGTCCCATCGGAGCAGGCCGCGCCGCTTTTTTGCGCGGGCGTTACGGTCTATCGCGCCATCATGCAGGCTAAACCTCAGCGTGGACAAAGGCTGGCGATCTTCGGCGTCGGCGGGCTCGGGCATCTGGCTATTCAGCTTGGCGTACATCTCGGGCTTGAGGTCTCAGCTGTAGATGTCGCCGACGACAAGCTGGCTCTCGCCAAATCGCTGGGCGCGGCCAACACGTTCAACGCTGCATCTTCGAACGTAGTGAAAGAAATGCGCCGTCGTGGCAGCGCGCACATCGTTTTAGTTACCTCTGGTTCCAAAGCTGCGTACGACACGGCTTTCTACTGTGTGCGACCCACCGGCACTCTGCTTGCGGTCGGCCTTCCGGCGGATGAAATTTCTTTTCCTGCCATCATGATGGCTGCCGGCGAAGTCAACATCAAAGCGTCGGCGGTCGGCACGCGCAAAGACCTGGAGCACGTTTTGGCGTTGGCGGCCCAGGGCAAATTGCATTGCCAGGTGGCGACGCGTCCGCTAAATGATGTCAATGCGGTGTTCGAAGAGATGCGTGCTGGAACGATCGCCGGGCGCGTGGTGCTGGCGATGTAGTGTAATACCGCTGCTTCCGGCGCTGCGTGATCGCGATATTCTCCCCCATCCCCCAACCCGACCCAATGTTGGGGTTTGAAAAAATAGTCCTTTCCTCTTTCGGGAATTGAGAGTCAATCAAAAACGTTTTTTCTGTTGATAGCAGCTTGTTTTTTACGGAGGATAAATTTGTGTTCTGGCATCCCTTTAGGGCACGCTGAGTAATTTTGCTCAGGCGGACCACCGGAGCACGAAAGGATGAAACATGTTGTCAAAGAAAATGGCAATTCAGATCATCAAACTCGCCTTTTGCGTAGCAACAGTTGTCGTTGTATGGGCGCGTCCGTCAGCATTATTTGCTGACCAAGGTTCTGCTCAAGGTACTGCTCAAAGTTGCCCTCGCCCTTGCTTCAGGAATGGCAATGTAGTTTGCAACTGTTTCTAAAAATCCAACAGATCAATGCCAATCTCGACTAGTGGCTCAGTCTAAAAAACTGAGCCACTACCCAATCTTGGTTGAATCTCATCCTTTCACAGGACAACGTGAGGATATGTGAGGCTCGTCTGTTATCAGCCTTTTGAGAACAGAGTTTCGAGAGCCGTGGATCACGTAAAAAGAGGGCTATCTCTTTAAAAAGTCTTTGCGCTGCAATTCCAGATTCTCTTAACGAATCCCGACGGATGTGCCACACTGGCGTGGCCTCTCTATCCATTGTTTAAGTGAATTCTTGTTGACACTTCCATCAAATGAATGATATGTTAAGTTGTTTATTTTCATGTATTTATATCTTATGGCTGAGGTGGGGAACAGGCTGAAAAAGAAGGGGCTTGTGACAGTGAACTGCCGGGGTGGGTAAACCCCCTCGGGAGATCAGGTCATCCGGATCGGAAAATCTGAACCAATTACAGAGATAGAAGATAGTTTCGAGGGAAGATCGGAATGAGAGAAGCGGTCGTAGTTACAAGCTCGCGCACGGCGCTGGCAAAATCATTTCGCGGATCGTTCAACGCAACCCGTCCCGACGATCTGGCAGCACACTGCATTCAGGATGTGCTGCGCAAGACGCCCAAGCTCGATCCCACTGAAATAGAAGATGTGATACTTGGGTGCGGACAGCCGCACGGTCCGCAAGGACACAACGTGGCGCGGGTTGCGGCCATGCTGGCAGGACTTCCGCCATCGGTGGCAGGAACCACAGTGAATAGGTTTTGTTCGTCGGGCCTGCAAGCCATTGCCATGGCCGCGCACCAGATCATGCATGAAGGCGTGGACGCAGCCATCGGCGGCGGAGTTGAAAGTATCAGCATGGCCGTCCGCGATAGCAGCCCCAATCCTCTGTTGCAGTCAACCATGCCCGGTGTTTACATGGTGATGGGCGATACCGCTGAAGTGGTGGCCAAGCGCTACAAAGTCAGCCGCCAGGTACAGGATGAATATTCTCTGCTGAGCCAGCAGCGCACCGCGCGCGCACAGCAGGAAGGCTTTTTCAAAGCAGAGATTGCGCCCATCAAGGTAACCAAGTCAGTGCTGGATAAGAAGACGGGTGAAGTGATCGGCAAGGAAGAAGTGGTCGCCGATAAGGACGAATGCAATCGTCCCGATACAACGCTGGAGGGCTTGCTGGCCCTCAAACCGCATTTTGATCCAACCAGCGGCCAGGGTTCCGTAACGGCAGGCAATTCGTCGCAGCTTTCAGACGGCGCTTCTGCCACGCTGCTCATGTCGCGCCAGCGGGCAGACCAGCTCGGTATTCCTTATCAACTGATTTTCCGCGGCTTTCAGGTGGCCGGTTGCAATGCTGATGAAATGGGAATCGGCCCGATTTACGCAGTGCC
>JASLFF010000505.1 GCA_030150795.1 Terriglobales bacterium
ACTTCATAAATATTTCCACGGCTTTAATGGCCATGGGACTATCAATGAAAACCGGCACCCTGGGAATTCGGTTGGACTCCATCAGCTCTTTTATGAGGAACAGGAATTTCTGTGTGCGCTCTACGGCGAAGGCCGGCACGATGACGGAGCCGTCGCGATGCACTGTCTGCGAAATGATTTCCGCCAGAGGCGGGCGCACATCGTCATGCGGATGAGCGCGATTGCCATAAGTGGATTCCATGACCAGAATTTCCGGAGATTCGTTTCTCTCCGGCCCGGCATGCACCAGGCGGCCTGGGGCGGAAGATTGCATCGGCACGCGCCCAATATCTCCGGTGAAGAGAAGCTGCCGTGCCTTTGCCGTATCGCCCAGGAAAAGCTCAATCATGCTCGACCCAAGAATGTGTCCCGCGTGGACAAACCGGAATCCCAGCACGGAACTGATTTGCGCGGTTTCGTGAAATGAAACCGGGCGGAACAATCGCATGCAGTCTTCCGCGTCCTGCAATGTGTATAAAGGCAACGCCGGATGGTGCTTGGAAGACTTCCTCTGGTTGTGAAACCGCGCCTCTTCTTCCTGCAGATGGCCGGAATCACTCAATATGACGGAGCATAGGTCGATGGTTGGTGGCGTTGCGTAGATTGGCCCGTTGAATCCCTCTTTGGCCAGCCGGGGAATCCAGCCACAGTGATCGAGATGGGCGTGCGTCAGGATTACCGCGTCAATATCGCGCGCCGGAATGGGAGTATCTTCCCAGTTGCGCGATCGCCATTCTTTCTGACCCTGAAAAAGACCGCAATCCACCAGCACTTGCATGCCCGGCTGATGGGATGAATCATCGCGCGTATTGATGAGGTGCTTTGATCCGGTAACGGTTCCGGCAGCGCCGAGAAATTGAAGATAGGCCACAGTCCGTCCTTTTTTAGCAGTTGCTCTTGTGAAGCGAACTATTTCACAGGAAAGCGCCGGTCAGCGTGGGCCGGTGAAAGGGTTCTCAATAAGAATACCGGCGATCATTTGTCCCGCGTTCAGATCTTCGGACAGGATCCGGACGGCGCCACTCTTGAGAGCGGAGGCGACAATCAGAGCGTTCCAGAATCCGATCTTGGACGCATCCTCGATCTGGAATGCCATAGAAATTTCAGCAGGTGTGGTATCCACGCACCAAACTGCGTAGTTGTTCACGACCGTGCGGGCCGAGTCTTTGGAGATTGGATTGGGAATTTTTCGCGTGACGTTGACGTAGAATTCCTGGAGCACCTGCGTGCTCAAGACACCAGTCCGTTCACTCCAGAGCTCACGTAGAACACTCTTCGCAGTATCGTGCCTAGCTTTGGCATCAACATCGTGCGCGTAAATCAACACATTTGTGTCGACAAATGTCCTATCGTTCATGCAGTTCGTCCCGGTCCGCTCGAATTACACCACCCAGATGAAAGCCCTGATCGAGAAACGCCAACGCCTGCCGTTCAGCACGTTCGTATGCTTCATCATTACTTACAAGGAATTCGATTTCCTGGGCCAGAAGCCCGCTGATTGAAGTCTCACGCCGGGCGGCGAGAATCTTCGCTTTTTTGAGCACTTTCCGGCTCAAACTTATGGTTACATTTTGTTTCCCGTCATCTCGCGCAGCTGCCACAAGTGGCCTCCATATCCATTTTCACGTATGTTACGTGTAACACGTATGGTGCGTATCGTCAAGATTCATGGCAGTAGGGCTTTGAATGCATTGCGCAGACTGGTTTTAAACATTAGAGGTTTACACGCTTCCAGCTTGGCTCTCTGGCCATTTCCGCCATCTCTATTTAACAGAGTTGGTTCTTTGCCACGCCGTGCCAAGTAACACCATCACTGACGCCATAGTGCTGCGTCTGCAATCATTCCGTGCCAGATTTATCGACCGCCTGCCACACAAAGCTATGACCGACGAAGCCGCACTCGCGACCGGCTGGGAAGAGAACTCGGAGGCTTAGTGCGATCTAAGTGCAACTGCCGCGTATTTCTCCGAGCTGGTCTTGAAGTGTGTTAGCACAGCGAGCCCTCTTTATTCGGTTTAGTCCCAATTAAGGAATTATTTAAGGAACTTTAGCCTATCCTTGAGCGTTCTAATGGGTGTTCGATTCCGAACAGCCCATTGCATTAGCGAACACCAAAAGGGTCGATTTGGAGGTAAGCATCTTCTATTCTGCTTCTTGTTTTCAGTAAGATAAGAGCAGGTGTCATTTCGGCACAAAACGTGCCCATTGTTCTACGTGCCTCGCTTTCAGGGCACGGGAAAAGCAAGTAAACTTTCGGCGATTGGCGCCGCTGCCCTAAGACAAGGAGTTGGGTATGCGTGAAGTGAAGAAAGCAAGCTTTGCCCTCTGTATAGGAATGTTGGTGTTCATTCTTGCTGGATTTGGTCCCAAACGGGGTACCACTGTTTCCGGCGGGGGTGATACCGAGGCCTTTGCGCGCCATATTGCCATGCTTCGGTCGGGGAAGCCGCAGCAGAAAGCAGCCGCCGCGTATTGGCTGGGACAACAGAGGTCCGCTGCCGCCGGCGCCGTTGATTCACTCCTGGAATTTTTGGGTGACGCTACTGAAGTCGACGCCAAGCAATACCGCCAGCGTCCGTTGGAGAAAATGACGCTGGGTGAAGAAGTGGCCGCTGCCCTGGTCAACATTGGACATCCTTCCATTGAACCGCTGATTCGGATTTTGAAGAATTCGCCACAGGCAGAGGCACGCAAGAATGCCGCCTGGGCCCTGGGTGCGCTGCACGACACAGGAGCCACCAGCAGCGAGATCTAAGCGCGCACTGATTTTCAATGATATATAAGGAGCAAGTAGCGATAAGTGTGTCGATCAGGGTGGCAAGCGCGTATGCGTACTCTAACCTTCAGCCGTTTTTGCTTTTCAAAGTTGATCAAGTGAGCTGGTAAATCAATGGGGACCTTCCTTCAAGACCTTCGATACGCCCTGCGCATGCTGCGCAAGAACCCCGCCTTTACGGCGGTTGCTGTGCTTACACTGGCGCTTGGCATCGGCGCTAACACCGCGATCTTCAGCCTGGAAAATGCAGTCATGCTCAAGATGCTGCCGGTGAAGAATCCCGGAGAGCTAGTGGTCGTGGGCGATCCTACGGAAGTCCACGGCCGGCACATGGGCGACCCGCAAGTCAATGAATTTTCTTATCCGCTCTACCGGGACATAAGAGATGGAAGCGGCGTCTTCACCGGAATGCTGGCTTCCGGCGAAGCGCACCGGCTCCGCATCACCGGGGATTCCATCGGCGAAATCTCCGGCAACGCTACTGGAGTACTTGTCAGCGGCAATTACTTCTCAGTGCTTGGCGTAAATGCGCTTTACGGACGAGTGATTACACCCGATGACGACTCCGGTCCAAATGCCCATCCGGTAGCCGTGGTGAGTTACGGCTTTTGGAAAAATAAGCTGGGCGAGAACCCCAATATTGTTGGCCAGACCCTGCGTATTAATAACTATCCATTTAGTGTGATAGGCGTTGCGCCGCCGGGATTTTACGGCGACACGGTGGGCGACGCACAAGATCTCTGGGTACCCGTAACGATGCAGGAGCAGATAATCAATGGCCGCAAATGGTTGGAAGACTATAACGCGAGCTGGTTGCACGTGATTGCCCGGCTCAAACCCGAAGTCACGGTGACGCAAGCCGCTGCGAATGTGAATTTGGTGGTTCAGCAATTGGTAAACGGGCCGCTCAAAGCAAAACTCAGCAAAGACGATATCGATAACCTGAAGGCGTCAAAGGTCCCGGTGAGCGCAGGCGGGGGCGGCTTTTCTGACCTGCGAGGCGACTTCCAGCAACCACTCTTGCTGCTAATGGTGATTGTTGCGTTGGTCCTGGTGATTGCGTGCGTTAACGTGGCCAATTTGCTGCTGGCGCGAGCTTCTTCACGGAGGAAGGAATTCGCCGTTCGAGTGGCGATAGGCGCCGCGTCTGGCCGCATTGTTCGCCAGCTCTTGACGGAAAGCATCCTGCTGGCTTTTGCAGGCGGAGCGTTGGGACTG
>JASLFF010000550.1 GCA_030150795.1 Terriglobales bacterium
TTTGACGACGTTGAATATTGGATTGAGCGTTTCTCTGAATTCCCGCTGGTGCAATTGATCGACTTGGATGCAGCCATGGGACGCGGCAACAATGGCGACCTGATCGCGATGATTTGCAAGCGGCTTCCCTGCCAGACCGGCGGCGGCATCCGCGATGTTGCGCGCGCCAGCGAACTGCTTGCTCTCGGGGCTAAACGCGTGATCTTTGGTTCGGCGCTGTTGAAGGATGGCGCGATTAATACCTCGCTGGCTTCCGAAGCCGCAAAAACTCTGGGCGCAGAACATCTCACTTTTGCCATCGACTCGCGCAAAGGCAAAGTCGCTGTACAAGGATGGAAGGAGAGCACGACCATTGATCCGAAAGAAATGGTCCGCACTCTTGATCCATTTTGCAGCGCTTTTCTTTATACGCATATCGATACGGAAGGGACCATGACCGGATTTCCAATCGAAGTGGCGCGCGCATTATCGGCTCTTACCAAAAAGAGAATGATTGTTGCCGGCGGCATTCGTTCACGCGCTGAAGTAGATCAACTGGAAGCGATCGGCGTGGACGCTGTGGTAGGCATGGCGATTTATACCGGAGCAATGAGTGAAAATCCTGCGGCTGATGAACACTGATGACACTGATCAGAGTTGTCACTGCTTCTTGCCGCGATACAGGCCGGCAATCGCAAAGGTATACGGTGTCCAGTTCACGTCTTTGAATCCGGCTGCTTCCATGCGCTGGAGCATTTGCTGCGGTGCAGGAAATTTATGGACCGAGGCAGGAAGGTATTCGTAAGGGCCACGCACGCCGGAAATCATTGTCCCAATGCGCGGCAGCACCTTGCGAAAATAGAAGCCGTAGAGTTTTCCCAGCAGGCCGCCGGGCTCGCTGAAGTCCAGAATACCGACCTCACCTTGCGGCTTGAGCACACGGAATATTTCACGCAGACCTGCGTCATAGTTCGCCAGGTTGCGGAAGCCGAAGGAAGAAACCACTAGATCGACACTGTTGTCCGCCAATGGAAGATGGAGAGCATCAGCTTCTATTGGCTGGATCTTTTTTGCGCTGAATTTAGGCAGACCGTGTTGCAGCATATGGTGGGAGAAATCGAGCGCCACGATAGCGGCGCTGCTGTTCTGTCGAGACCCAACGGCGCGCATGGCCACCGACATGTCGCCTGTCCCTGCGCACAGATCAAGCACGCGGGCGTTGCTCCGCGAAAGTATGTGGCTGAAAGTTCGGGCCGTACGCCGCCACCACAGGCGGTCAACGTTCATGGAAAGAACGTGGTTAAGAAAGTCATAGCGCGGAGCAATTTCATCAAACATCTGCCGCACGGCATGCGCGGCGGAGCGCTCATCGGATGTCCCGGCAGGGGTGGTCCCGCGCACGCTGCTGGAAAGATTCGTGGCAGCAGGCTTGGTGGGATCGACGGTGGAGGTCTTGGCCTGCTCAGGCATGATTTCTGATCATCTCCACGGCATTGCGGACAATTCCCGGCGCCACGTCACTTGAAATTTTCACTTTGCCGATCTTCTGCGGAAGAATGAAATGGACAGCCCCCGCCACGGTCTTCTTGTCTGCGCCAAGACGGCCTAAAACGCTCTGGACATCGCATGACACTGGCGGCAAAGGCCCATAAAGCCGGGTCGCCTTGGTAATTCTCTCGGCTGTCTCAGCACTGCACGCGCCCGAATCACGCGCGATCGCAGCCGCAGCGATCATGCCCGAGGCCACGGCTTCGCCGTGTAGAAAGTGTGAATAATCGGTAGCAGCCTCCAGAGCATGGCCAATGGTATGGCCAAAGTTCAGGATGCGGCGCAGGCCTGACTCTTTTTCGTCGGCTGAAACAACATCGGCTTTTACGCGGATGGAATCGCCTATCACGCGCTGCAATGTCCGCGAATCGCGGGCAAGAATTTTCCTGGGATTGCGTTCCATAAAATCAAACAAATCGCGATCGCGTATCACACCGCACTTGAGCGACTCGAACAGGCCGGAGCGGAATTCGCGATCATCCAGCGTCATCAGCAGATCAGGGTCAACCAGTACGGCGCTGGGCTGATGAAAGGAGCCAACCAGGTTTTTGCCGCCGCGCAAATTCACGCCGGTTTTGCCGCCGATGCTGGCATCCACCTGCGCTACCACGGTGGTGGGAATCTGGACTACAGGAATGCCGCGCATGAAAACGGCGGCAAGAAAGCCAGCACTATCGCCCACAACGCCACCGCCAAAAGCCACCAGCAATGACTTACGGTCAGCCTTGGCGTCAATCAGGCTCTCTGCCAACTGCTCTACTGTGTGCAGCCGCTTGGCCGGTTCGCCATCATGCATTTCCAGCACTTCATATGGCAGGCGGGCATCGCGCAGGGATTTTTCCAAGGCTTCGCCCCAATGCCGGCGCACGTTGGGCGAGGTAATGACGAAAACGCGGCTGCCGGAAGATGGCAATACGCGCCGCACCTCTCGTCCGGCACGGCGCAGCAAGCCTGCCCCCACCTGGACGACATACCCGTTTGGCTTCGTTTTTACGCGGATCTTTTGCACGTGATCTGATGATAAATGATCGTGGAGAAAAAACAGGCCTGGCCCAGATCAGCTCCTTTTTTCGAATCCAACGCAAGGGCCTCGCGGACATCCAATGGCTCCGTTCCTTCTGATACCATTTCCGCACATGAAAAAACCTCCAGCACAGGTGGACTTCATAGTTGTCGGCGCAGGCGTCGCGGGCCTGCGCGCAGCCATTGCTTTGGCTGAAGCCGGAAAGGTGCTGGTGCTGGCCAAGCAAGAACTGACTGAATCGGCCACGCAATACGCGCAAGGCGGAATCGCCGTCGCCCTGAGTGACGAAGACGAAATCAGCCTGCACCTGCAAGACACGATCAATGCCGGCGACGGAATCGTGAATGCGGAAGCAGCGCACGTGCTGGTGGAAGAAGGCCCGGAGCGTATCCAGGAATTGATCGATTGGGGAACGCAGTTTGACCGCAAAGGAACAAAGCTGACGTTTACGCGCGAAGCGGCGCACAGTCGTGACCGCATCCTGCACGCGCATGGCGACTCAACAGGCCGGGAGATTGGACGGGCCCTGTATGCGAAGGCTTCTTCGCTCAAGAATATTTCATTCTCAGAATTTGAATTTAGTGCAAGCCTTTGTGTCGATTCAGGCCGGGTAGTGGGTTTGCGCCTGATCTCAGGATCCGGAGAAGTCCACACGCTAGTGGGTGGAGCAGTACTGCTGGCCACCGGCGGCGCTGGCCATGTTTATAGCAACACCACCAATCCTGCTGTCGCCACCGCTGACGGCGTTGCCATGGCGTACCGTGCCGGAGCTGAGATCAGTGATATGGAGTTTGTACAGTTCCATCCCACTGCGCTTTACGTGAAGAACGCTCCCCGATTTCTGCTCTCAGAAGCCCTGCGCGGAGAAGGCGCTGTGCTCCGTAATTCTGAACTCCATCGTTTCATGGCCAAATATCATGAGGCCGGGGAACTGGCGCCGCGCGACGTGGTGGCCCGCGCCATTGCGCATGAGTTGGAGGTCTGTCGAATGAAAGAGCCTGTGGTTTACCTGGATTTGACCCACTTGAAGGCGGACCACATCAGAGCGCGCTTTCCCCGAATCTATGAAACCTGCCTGAAATACAACGTTGACCTTACCGTTGATGAAG
>JASLFF010000560.1 GCA_030150795.1 Terriglobales bacterium
CGGAGCATAGTCCGGCAATCAACAGGGTACTCAGGATTCTTGTAACTCGGTATTGCACTGTCATAAAACCCCTCGGGGAACTCTGATTTTCGGGTCTTACTTGGATTTCAAAGGATGAGTGCTTGTGGCAAAAGCGCCCGGATCTTCCGTCCCGGCAGTTGCCGCGCGCAACAGGGCCAAATCAGTGTCTCTGTCCCAGTGATGTTTGATGCGGTTTTTGAGGCAGCGGGTTAGCGTAAACAAGCTGGTTTTATACCAGCAGCACTTTTCCATCTGGGGAGAGAAAACGGCCACCATTCTGGCGTTTCTAAGGTGCTCCGGCCCGCCTGCCAGCAAAGAGGCAATAAAGCGATGGTTGCCTTCCAGCAGCGTGACGCGGCGTTCTTCGTCAATGCCCAGGAAAATGACCATCCCTTGAGGCAGATCGGTGGAAAGATTGGCGCAAATGTCGGAAATCTTTTTGACGAACTCGTTTGGCTCGGTCTCTTTGAGCTGCCGGATGCGGGCCGCTACGTCCAGGGCCCTGAAGTTGCCGCGGGCGATCTTTCTCCAGTGTGCGCGGGGAAAGACGCTTACCTGCTCCACATCTTCCGGCTCAAACTCAATCTCCCACCACTGCCGGTCTTCAGGCAGCTCCCACCACATGGTGTCGCGGCGGCGGAAGAGCAAAATGCGGCGAATCTCATTTTCCGTGGCGTCTGTGAGGTTGGGATGTTCGACCAAAGAGGCAAAGCGCTCGCGGTCAGCGTCATATTCCTTCTGGAAGAACTCGCCGCGCAGGAACTCGGCGATAATCTCGGCTTCGGTAATCCGGCGCAGCTTTCTCATGCGGCCCCCACCAGCTCCGCCTCATTATTATGCCGGCGCAGAAATGGAACCGCGACCAGCGCCAGCATGGCAGCCATCAGCACGATTCGCACCATGATCACTTGATGCAGCGATCCATGAAATAGTCCGATGCCCAGCACCAGAGCGCCGCTGAAAATCAGTTGCAGCCAGCCCGTATTGGCAATCCGGCGTGACATTTCATAGGCGATGAACACCACGCTGAGCGAATACAGCGCGGTGGCGGCGGCATAGAGCGCAAGCAGCCAGCCAATTTCAATGAATCGCGAACCAAAGATCACACCCATGATCAAATGCGGGAAAAGAGCAGCGGCGGCGATGAAGATCAGTGAAAGTCCGAGCACCAACAGCAAAGGCAAGCCGATGCCGTGGGATTTTTTCTGTTCTGTGCCGGCAGCGGCGGCCACAGGAAACATGGCGTTGACCACGCCGAACCATGAAGCGAAGTAAAGCAGCCGGCCAATCTGTGAGATTGCCGCGTAAACGCCTGCGGGATCTGAAGGGAAGAAATGCTTGACCAGCAGAATATCGATATTGTTGATGATGACCTGGCCAACAAAGAACACAATCGCCTGCACGGCTTCTGCGTACGACGGAGGCTCAGCTGTCCCGGCCTTTACGCGCAGTTGCGCCGGAATGCGCGGAATAAAACACGCCACAATCACCGAAGCCGAAATCGCGCCAACCGCGCCAAGCACGCCGTATCCGGCCACGACCAGGCCTGCTCCGACAAAAAATCGTATGAGCGCTTCAAGAACAAAATTTGTGCCCAGTCGTGGGAACGCGCAAACGCCCTGCATCGCGCCACGCTTGACGCCCAGCGGCGCATACGCAGCAATACCAATCGCGAGAAGTCCAATGATCCATGGACTGGGAACGTTCAGGTAAGTTGCAACCGGCTTTTGGGCCAGAAAGAGTACTCCGCCCAGCGCAAGACTGGCGATCCACGCTTTGCCGAGCAGGCTGTGGACCACGGCGGCCTTGCTGGAATCAGCATGATTTCTGGCGACAAACTTGGCGCAGACCAACTGGAATGCCAGGCTGATGCACGATGCCAGCAGCAGCAGCGTAACCGCGGCGTTGATGTTGCCGAATGCCGCCGGGCCCAGCATGCGGGCCATTACCATGTTGTAGGCAAAGTTAAAGATGTTCACCAGCATCATGGCAACAAGCATGATGGCGCTGCCATTGAGCATCGTGGAACGGGCGCTGCGCTGCGGACGCACCGCAGCCGCGGCCACGGATGCATCAGCTGGTGTGAGAGTGATAACGCTTTCGGATTGCGGCATCACGCGAGATCTCTAAGCTGCAAGAGGATGGGTGGAACGTTTGTTGTGTAAAAGTTGTTGCCGCATGGCATTGGGCAGAAATCCGCTAAAGCTGCGGGCCGCTTCGGTTGACGTTTCGTAGATTTCAAAAAGGCGCTCTGTGCGCGTGAGTTCAAGCACAACCGCTGCCTGGTCAGAGAGCGAAGCCAGTTTCACGTCGCCATCGCGTTTATGGGCCTCTGACATGCATTTCAACAACATCTCCACTCCGGAAGCATCAATCTGCGCGACCAGGGAGAGATCGAAAACCAGTTGCGGACGGTCAGCCGCAAGAAAAGGACGCACGTTGCGAAGAAATTCTCGCGCTGTGCGCGAGTTCATGCGCTCCGGCATTCTTTTTACGACGACAGGTCTGCTATTGATGTCCATATCTCCTCGCTACAACCATGTTGGGGAACTTGTGGGAAGCCTCAGTGTCGCAGGCGGAAGTTTCAAATCCAGCGGCCGTACCCAGCGCGGGCGACGTTTTCCGCAGCGTAGCCTGAAGGTCAGCTTTTTCTGCTTTTTTCGCGGCGAACATGCCTTGGAAAGCCAGCTTTGGCAGGTAGGTAAGCGCTTCCGCCGCACTGGTCACAAATCTTTTTCCCGAGGCAACGGACATTGACGCGACAAGCTTCGGGTCAACGATTTCCACCGTTACGTCTCGATGAAGGTTAACAATGCGGCCCATTCCCGCGATCGAATGCGCCAGGTCGAGCCCTGCTCCCACATACGAAAAGGGCAGGACCGTGGAGTTTTCAATCACGGTGCCACAGTCAACTTCAGCGTGCCGCTCCACAGAACTGCAGCGGGTAATCACCGCACCGGAGCGGATACGCGCCAGCGAGCCCACAAATGCGGGCGCAAGAACACGCGCGCCTTTTTCAATCATGGCGCCGGGAGCCGCCCATACGCCGGGCTTGATTTCTTTTCCTGCCGGGCAGGTTTGCGCCTGGCGGGTAAGGATGTCGATGGCAAATTGCCGCAAGTCGCGCGCAGTGGCCAACGGATTCAAGTAGCCCTCATGCTGCAAAAGAGGACATTCGCTCCGGCAGTGCGCCAGCTGCGTGCGGAAAAGCGAGGCTGCATCATTTCTCCGCGATGCGCTGATGCAGAAAATCTCCAGCATCTGCCCATCCGACGCCATGCGGGTAACGCGTTCCTTGCGATCAATGTGGAACTGGACTAGCTTTTCAAAATCGACTTCAGCGTAAGCGCCAAGGCGAATCAGAATTACCAGTTCAGCGCCGCTCTGGGCCATGTCATTGAAAACGGACTCTGCCGTTTTCCAGAAACGGTCAGGGGCAGCAGAGACGCAGCTTACATCTGAAGAGAGACCAAAATTGCGAACGCCTGAAGGGATTACATCTTCAACAACTGCGCTTACAGATGAGATCCCGTATTGCTGTAGCCGTTCAGCCATGCGCTGGAGCGTGCTCTTTCCCGCCACGTCCAGAGTCGCCAGGGGCGCGTCAAGCGCTTGGCTTCCCGCCATGTTCTGCTCGGAATTGGCCAGCAATATACCGCGGATATCCATGATTCCTACCTGTCAATGTTCTGACGAAGCTTTCGCTTGGCGTGGGAAATCAGCGGCGGAGGGAAACCCAACTGAAGTGTAACGAGGCCGAAAACGACTGTCGATACTACTTTTGACCCTGGGAACCCTCTGCTTGAAATCCGTGCAACCACTCGTTCCCTGCACGCAGCCAGCAGAACACTGCTTGAAATTACTTTCAAATGAAACACAGCCGCCGTATTAGCAGCAGTGTTGAAATAGATGTGATTGAGTCATTCCGTGTTGCAAGGTCAGGGTACCTGCTGGAATTTTATTTCATGTGCCCTGCGCTGCTAAAATTCTCAAATGCCGGAACTAACGACCATTTATTTCGTTCGGATTGATTCCTTGGTAGTAGGGCCTTTGCTGCTCGCGGCCACTGCAAAAGGCCTGCGCTGTTTGCAGTTTTACAAAGGCGCGATGCCAGTTCCCGGCAAAAATGAAACATGGATTGAATCATCAGAGCATCTCCAGCCCTATATTGCGCAATTGGAAGCATATTTTCGCGGAGAACTGCGTGAATTCACGTTTCCGCTTGACTTGGTTGGAACTCAATTCCAAAAAGACTGTTGGCAGGCCCTTCTCCAGATCCCTTATGGCAAGACGCGCTCATATGCGGAAATCGCACGCGCCATTGGCCGTCCTAACGCATTTCGCGCCGTGGGCCAGGCGAACCATGACAATCCCATTGCAATTGTTGTCCCGTGCCACAGAGTTCTTGGCGCAAATGGAACATTAACGGGTTACGGTGGAGGCCTTAACACTAAAGGAAAATTGCTTCGTCTGGAAGGCGCTTCATTCCGGTTAAAATCAGAATCGTCCGCAAACAAGCCTGTGGATAGAGTTGCTGACCAGGCACAGGCTAGTTTTCAATACTGAACAATTGTTGCCGTTTACCTTTGCGGCGGCTTTGAGCTGGAAGGCGGCGTACCTTTGTTGGGCTCAGGATTATTGGCCGGATTATCCATTGAAACCGGTGATGATTTCTCGTTGCGAGGGCTGATGGTCAACTTATTCACCAGCTTTTTGCTGCCGGTATAGGACTGAACAATCCGCGTTGCCGTGATCTTCTCTTTGTTGGTGCCTACGGTGCCTGCCAGCTCCACGGTATCTCCTGACACGTTCACGTGCGTGCTATCTCCCGTCAGCGTAGGCTCCTTGCTCAGGGCGTTTTGAATCTGGCCTTGCAGATCGGAGTCGGTCATCGCGCTTACGCCCCCGGCAGAATCTTGCGCTGCCGGCGTCTGCACGGTGCTCGAACTCGCGGCCCCGGAAACGCCTCCTGTTGTTGAAGGAGCAGTCGTGGGCTGCACCGGAGTTCCGGCCTTGCTTTGGGCGCCATCTCCGACCTGGTTAGCCGGAGTGCTCGGGTTCACTGGCGTTGTCGGCTGTTGTTGCTGCGTCGTCTGCGCCGTTAAGGCGGTTATGGACAACACGAACCCAAAACTCAGGACGTAAAACGGAATTTTCATGGCGTGCTCCAAAGCTGGTTGGTGAATTCCCAAGATGGAACCGGCAAAACACACCAACCCACATCTAGTTTTGATGCAAGTTTCGGGCCATGCGGATGGCAGCAACGCGTTACTATCGGCCTCGCAACCCCTTAAAATTTATAGCTTTGGCGCGTTGACTGCATAAGAATGCATACGTACAGAGAGACGGGCTTGCGCGCGATGCTCACATTGAGTATCTGCGTACGTAAGTATGGATTCGGGTTCTCACATATATATAAGCTCGAATC
>JASLFF010000566.1 GCA_030150795.1 Terriglobales bacterium
TGCGCGTTCCGAAGATGCGCGTATCAATACTGTCATGCGGCAGATCTGTTTTATCGGGCGTCAGCGGACGCGCAGCCGGACCAGCGGCGGATGCAATGACGCCATTGCCCGGTACTTTCACCGGCGGAGCTGAGACGTAGATATCCGCTGGCGACGCGCTATTGCCGGGACTACTCTGCGCAATTTCCGGTCGCGCACTGGCTCCTGAGTGACCAGAAGGGCCTGCGGCAAACTCACCGGGGCGATTACCTTCAGGAACGATCAACGGGCCGCTGGGCGCTACGGGTTGGGCATTGAGCACCAGCATTTGGCCCAGCGTTTTTTCTTGTGCTGTGTTGCCACTGGCCACCGGCGGAGCAGGCGGTACGGCTACAGAGGCCTGCATCGGCAACCCAAGCTGGCCGAGGTTTCGGCTGGCGGCTGCGGGAGCAGGCGGAGCAATCTGAGGCGCCGCCGTTGGCAAAGGAATGGCTTGGAGTGCGTGGCCGGCGGCTGCCTCCGGGGCCGGCGCCGCTACCTGCGGAGGCGCTTGCGCGGGAAGCTGAAGAGCGTCCGGCTTGCGCGGGGTGACGTTGGGCGCAGGCGGGACCACTATCGCGCTTTCCAGCGGCAGAGAAGGCATCACGCGACGATTGGCCGGCGATTCCGTTGGAGCAGCCACTTCCGGCCGTGCAGCTGGAGGAAACATAAGTGGTCGCAATCTGCTTTGCGTCACCGGCTGCGCGGGCTCGGCGATTTGTGGAACATTTACCGGAAGCATCTGCATGGGATGGTGCATCGCAATCGGCGCGCCGGGAATTCCAGTTGAGGCAATGAGATTCGGCAGTGGCTTATCCTGCTTAAGCGTGAGCGCGCTTGGCTGCACAATCACCTGCCGTGTACTGATGTGGTTTTCATTTGTCACCACAATTTCCTGCGGAGCAAATTCAGGGTCAGCCTTCTGCGGGCGCGCCCTTCGGGGCGGCTCAGGCTTCCGGGTATTCACCGGTGGCAGATATTCAGAGACTTCATAATGGACTACCGTCTGGTTTGGCGGCGTTTGCGGCAGTACCTGCGGCTGGTTCAGCCAAGCCAGGTTCAAGGCGTAAATCGCAAGGATGGCCAGCGCATGCCCCAGAAAAGATTGTCGCGCGGCCTTCCACGCTACCGGACGATGCACCAGCGCGTCCGGCCAGTATTCGCCGGGTGCGGAGCTTACCCAGACCGGCGGCGGGGCCTTACGGAACAAGTCTCCTATATTCCGGGCAAAGATCCGTAGCCATGGCTCGGGCTCAACCACAAAGCGCAGGCCCGTGGCAGAAGCCGCCAATGCCTCATTCCGGAGCGCTTTTTTGGCCGACTGCATTTCGCTTGTTCCCGGTGCTGAGAACGATTATATCTTTATTACTAGATGGCCCAGTTCACGCTTTTATCCCGAAAGGCCCTGCTGGCATTGGCACTAGCAGTGTTCCCAGTGCTTTGCCACGCCCAGGGCGGACTGTCGACGCGCGGCCAGAACAAGGCTGCCCAGGAAGACAGTGCCAACGCCACAGTACCTCACGCCGCGGAAGACATCTCTGGCATGTACAGCTTTGTGAAGGAAGGCGAGTTCCTTCAGATCACGCTGGACCGCAACTCGGTTACCGGATACATATCACGCCTGGGCGAGTCCGACAGCGATAACGGCGTCTTTCTCGACCAGTTTTTCCTCAAAGCCGACGTTCAGGGCCATGATGTCTCTTTCACCACGCGCCCGCTGCACAGCGTCTGGTATGAATTCAGCGGCAAATTCAGCCGAGGTCCGGGTAAAACCAAGGGCGACGACGGCTACTACATCCTGCGCGGCACGCTCAAGGAACTCACCAGCAACAACGCCGAAAAGACCGTCAGTTCGCGCTCGCGGGAAGTGGAGTTCAAACTGCTGGCCCAGCCAATAGATCCTGAGGAAGCCCCGCCGACGAAGAGCAAGAAGCCGAAATAGCCCAAGACCCTTACCATTGATCAACACTGATGACACTGATCTGAAAAGTCCGTTTTATCTGCGATAAGTTCTTGGTTATTGTCTGCCCAAGAATGCTGCTTAAGCGTGAGCCTGAAGTTGAGTTTAACTAAAGATTTTTCTCAAATCCGCGTAATCCGCGTTAGAGCTTTTGATTTCCAAAGCAGATCAGTGTCATCAGTGTGAATCAGTGGTCGTTGGGTTTTTCCGATGTCGGCGATTCCACGCGATTCCGGCGATGGCGGATCCGTATTAATTAGTGGTAAGGTTTTTAAGAGGGTTCAACCTTCCAGAAATATCCCGAGCGGAACGGCGGGTTTCTGCCTTCAGTTAAGAGGGTTCAACCTTCCAGAAATATCCCGAGCGGAACGGCGGGTTTCTGCCTTCAGTAAAGAGCCGGATGGAGGAAACCGAAACATGCATGCCGGTCATGTCAATGCCGGCCAGTTCCACGCGGTCCCAGACCTCAACCACGATTCCCTTTTCCATCATTCGGTCCAGCAGGTCGCTCTCGCTGGCAAAATCAGAGCTCAAAAGCATCGCGCACAACTCCCCTCGACTCTCTTCAGTATGTCCCGGTAAAGCGGCGCTAACTTTGGCAGCCATCTGCCAGGGAAACAACGGTTGCAAATAACTATACGCCAAAGAATTCCGAGTAGCGGGAAAATCACGGCGAACGACACTTCTGTGTAATCAGCGTGTTAAGGCGGCGCCAGGCATATTTTTTGGAAGCGATGACTTCATGGCGTCGTTGCTCTGGTTGTGCAGGACGCCCGTCTTTCCCGCACAATTCATTCCTCCGGCCTGGCTTTGCCAAAAAAACAAATCTCACCGCGGATGAACGCGGATGACACGGATTTACAAAGTCAAACTGGTTCTATTGCACTTTGTTGATCCGTGTAAATCAGTGTTATCTGTGGTACGGTTTGTGGGTTTTGCAAGGCCGGGCCGGTACCTTAGCGTCGTGTTGACGCTTTTAAGACACTACCGCTTTCCTCCCCTTGGCTTTGGCGCCCGCAACCTCCTTATACCTGTAGCACCCCACCAGGTGATCATTCACCATCCCGACTGCCTGCATGAATGCATAACAGATCGTAGGACCGACAAACTTGAATCCGCGTTTCAGCAGGTCGCGGCTCATCTTGTCGGACTCTGCTGTCCGCGCCTGTAACTGGGATGATGCGGTGAGCGCATTGACGATGGGCGATCCGTTCACAAATTGCCAGATATAAGCATTGAAAGAGCCGAATTCTTTTTGCACTGCCAGGAACGCGCGCGCGTTCTGAACGGTAGAAGATATTTTCAGCCGATTGCGAACAATCCCCTCATTCGCCAGTAACTGCTTCAACTTCGCCGCATCGTAGCGTGCAATGACTTTAGGATTAAAGTTGCTGAACGCGCGCCTGTAAGCATCGCGCTTGGCCAGAATGGTGGACCAGCTTAGGCCGGCTTGCGCGCCTTCTAGGATCAGGAATTCAAACAGTACGCGGTCGTCATTCTGGGGCACGCCCCATTCCGCATCGTGGTAGGCGATCATTTGCGGCGTGGTTGCCCATGAGCAGCGTGGTTTTGTGTCTAAAGGCGCTTGAGAATTCTTGGCAGGCATAATTTTTATCGCGCCTGTCCCGCTAAGACGCGAGCTGTTACTGGCGTCATTGCAACTTCCATGCCGCTCAGCACGGCGTTGCCGGAAAGCGGGTCGCGGCGGTTTTCATCCATCAACGCGTTCAGGTTGGCGCCGGGATTTGCCGCCGCCACTTCGAGTTGAGAACCGGGTTGATCGTGTCCCCATCCATGTGGCAAGCTGATGACTCCAGGCATCATTTCGTCGGTAATCTGTATTTCCGCTTCAATCGAGCGCCCGTCATGTGCGATGCGGGCCCTGTCGCCATCTTCCAAGCCGAGCCGCGCAGCATCTTTGGAATTGACGAGAGCAATGCATCGGGCCGCGCCCTTCGCAAGGACACGGAGGTTGTGCATCCAGCTATTGTTTCCGTGAAGCTGGCGTCGTCCCACAATTACCAGTTCCGGTGTTGATCGCTCAAGATCGGCCGCCGGACGCTTGAGATCGTCAATCACCATGGCCGGCGCAAGTTCGATTTTTCCTGATGGCGTTCGGAGCACTTCGGGGACGCGCGGTTCATGCGCGCCCAGATCAATGCCATTTTCTGCCGCTTGTACTTTCTCCAGATTGAGGCCGTCAGGCTTGATGCCAAACTGATCACCATAAGGCCCCGCGCGCAAACCGAGATCAAGTAACCGTTCGACGCCTTGGCGATGTGACACGGCTTTGAAAACCTGCTCGGCAAATGGCCCGGCAGTGCGGCGCAGATCGTCCATCAGCAATTCATCGTCAATCTGGTTTATATCTGCCGCAGCGCCTTTGCCCTGAATAATGCCAATCAGCCTCAAGAGTACCTGCCATTCCTCAGGACGGTCTGCCGCGCGCGGAAACACCGGATGGCTGTAACGGGCGTGATTGCGATAAGAAAGTTGAGAGAACGCGACATCATAATGCGAATCTTCCAGCGGTGACGTTCCGGGCAAGATCACGTCAGCATGGCGTGAGGTTTCATTCAAATAAATATCCACGCTCACCATGAATTCCAGTTCGTCCATTGCGGCGGCAAGGCGCGGGCCATTTGGAGATGAAAGCGCTGGATTACTCGCTATCGTTATAAGTGCCTTTACCTGACCTTCTCCCGGCGTCTGGATTTCCTCGGCCAGGCAGCTCATGGGGAATTCGCCCAAAACTTCCGGCGCTCCGGAAACGCGGCTCTTGCGCCTGCCCGTGACAATCCCCCTGCTCGCTCCCGGCTTGCCCATGCTGTTCGACTGCAGCGCAGCCGCCTTGGGAAACATTGCGCCGCCCGGCTCGTCAAAGTGTCCGGTAAGGACGTTCAGCACGTCGACCAGCCAGCTACACAGCGTTCCATATTCTTGTGTGCACGTGCCGACTCGCCCATACACCACAGCATGTTTCGCAGCGGCCAGCGTGCGGGCCAAACCACGAATGATATCGGCGGAAATTCCACATCGCGTGGACACTCTTTCCGGAGCAAAGCCGGAGACAGCACGCTCCAGCACTTCAACTCCGGCAACATGCTCCGCCAAGCGCCCAAGGCTGACGCGCTTTTCCACGAAAAGCGTATGCACCATGCCAAGCAGAAGGAAAACATCCCCGCCGGGACGAATAAAAAGATGCTCATCGGCCACGTTCGCGGTTTCGGTACGTCTGGGATCGACAACAACCAGCCGCCCGCCACGGGCGCGCAGGGCCTTGGCCTTGTCGCGGAAATTCGGCACGGTCCAAAGGCTCCCGTTGGAAACCATGGGATTTGCGCCCAGCATCAGCAGAAAATCTGTGCGCTCGATGTCGGGCACGGGAATGGACAGGAAATCGCCGAACATCAGCCCGCAGGAAAGATGCTTGGGCATCTGGTCCAGCGTTGAGGCGGAGAAAACATTCTTCGATTTCAGCGCGCGGCCCAGCTTTGGCGCATAAAGCTGCAGCGCAAGTTTATGGACGATCGGATTCCCCAGAGTCAAAGCAACCGAATCAGCCCCATGCTTGGCGATGATTGGCGGCAAGCGGCGCTCAATTTCTGCAAAAGCTTCGTCCCATGTGGCTTCAATAAACCGTCCGTCGCGTTTGATCAACGGTTTGCGCAACCGGTCAGGATCTTCATGCAGGTCTTTTAGCGCCACGCCTTTAGGACAGAGGTAGCCATGACTAAAGACGTCCTCAGCGTGTCCCCGAATGCGCTTTACGCGGCCTTCGGCCACGGTGATTTCAAGGCCACAGCAAGCTTCACAGAAAGGGCAGATCCGATGGTGGATGGTTTCTTTGCCTGCTTCGATCATCGCAATTCCCTCCCGCTGCTGCGCCCAGAGACGCCCAGGTCAACACGTCAAAGGTAATGACTTTGGCGGCTGTTGTAAACCACAAGTCCAGGCTGCTGGAGCCGGTCTTATGAAGATTCATCTCCGCTTGACAGGGCCATTTATCATTTGTCCTTCCAGGAGAAAACCAAAATGAAAAGCACATTCACCGGGGTCTTTTTCTTTACATCGCTATTTGTACTGGGCATGCCCGGCCTGGCGCAAGATGCGGTCAAGGTTGCGCCGAACCATTACAAGGTCCTGCTCGAAAATGATCACGTGCGAGTCATCGAAAACACGCTGCCTCCGGGAGCAAAGGACGCCATGCACACACATCCTTCCGGCTGGTACTACGTGACCAAGCCGGGGACCATGAAGGTAGTGCACGCCGACGGCAAAACAGAAATATGGAAGGCCAGGGCAGGCGAATCCGGGTGGCTGCAGACGGAAGGGCCCCATACGTCGGAAAATATCGGCAAGAAAACGATGGGCTTTGTGCTGGTAGAAATAAAGAGCGCCGCCAACCCAACAGCCGGCAAGGCGTCAAAGCCCAAAGCGGTGAAGTCGAGCCGCCGCGCAACACGCACGACGACAGCTCCGGTATAAAACGATTTGATGGCGGCTATCACGTCTTTTAATTGGGCGTGACTGGCAGGGCGCGATATGCTAGAAAGTTAATTACTGCTCGCACGGACCCGCATTGGCCCAATAACCAAGAATTCAAATTGAAGGAGCCTCATGGCAAACGAACTGCGCAATTTTCTTGCTCTCTCTTATGACGAACTGGAAGAGATGAACCTGCAGGCGAAGGAGCAGCGCAAAAACCGCGTTGCCATGCACAAAATTCAGGAAGACCGGCTGAAATATCTTACCGATGAAAAGCGTATCAAGGCCGTGACCGTGCTTTTCAGCGATCTTGAGGGCCGCCTCCACATGCTGGATTACGACAAAAAGTTCCTGCTCAAAAGTTGGGACAACCTGACTTTTGACGGTTCGTCGATTCGCGGCTTTACGGCCCAGCGTGAAAGCGATCTGCGCCTTGGCCTGGACTGGAGCTCATTTTACTGGGCGCCTTCGGACGTGTTTGGTTCGGGAAAAGTTCTGGTCTTTGGCGATGTCATCGATAAAGGCGGTCAGCCCTACAGTGCCGATATCCGAGG
>JASLFF010000570.1 GCA_030150795.1 Terriglobales bacterium
AAAAAAGCCCTGCGCGTGAATAAGGTCTTTGTTGACTGGAGCCAGAACGACGATTACAAAACCACCGTGAATGTTTATTCCCTGCGTGCCAAGGACCAACCCACTGTCTCCACGCCTGTGAGCTGGGACGAAGTGGAAAACTGCCTGAAAAAAGGCAATCCTTAGTTGCTGGTTTTTAACTCAGATCAGGTTATGCAGCGGGTGGAAAAATCCGGCGACCTCTTTGAACCGGTCCTCAAGCTCAAACAGAAGCTGCCACCACTGGCAGCGCTCGACCAAGGGGCTGCGCAACCGGCGGATTCAACGCCTGCGCCAAAAGTCAAAAAAGTCCAGTCCGCGCGGCCAGCCCGTAAGACGGTCTCCAAGGCAGCTAGTCGCAAATCCAGAGCACGCTAAATCCCATTTTTGGAATGATATTTGGAAGCATCTCGCATAAGCTTGATTTTATGCGGGTTTCAATGACCCTGCCTGCTCAACGCGTTACCTAAGGACAGCCTTGTCCCGACCATTTGATACAACGCCTAGTGACCATGTTCGCGCCGAAATATTGTTCAATTCAGAGCTCGCCCGCATCAAAATACGGAGCGAGGAAAGATGGCTGAAAAGGGCTTCCAGATCGCCTCCCGCCTCCGCGCACTTACTTCTGAGCTGCGCCTGCTGGAGCGCGATCTAAAAAACGGCACAATTTCCGACGATGGGGCCTTGCAGGAGTTTCGCCATGCGCTTGACGAAATCCGTATGACCTCATGGACCGCCAGCGAACTGCACCACGCCCAGCCTGGACGCAAAGAACTTCTTGCGTCATTCCTGGCTGCTGAGCGAATCCGGCGTTTCGCACAGATGATGCGCGACCTATCGCTGGATATGGAGCAAAAGGATGTGCGCTGGGAGAGCGGCGGAATCCAGACTTTGTACGACGCCGTAACGCTCCTGCAATCGCGGCTTGACCGCCTCATCCGTGACCACCGCGCCAACTTCCGCAATCTAAAAGACGAGCAGCGCTAATCTAGCGAAGGGCCGCTTCCGCCACCTGAGAGTGCTTTGCTCCGCGCGGATGGCTGGCCGCCAGACGCTCCAATGCAGCATTTATTCCGCCCTGCTTGTGCGGAACATTCGCAAGCTTAAGCCCCATCTCCACTCCGCTCAAGGTACCTGCCAGCATCAGATCGTTGAAATGCCCCAAATGCCCGATGCGAAACACTTTGCCTCCTAGCTTGGCCAGCCCTGTTCCCAAAGACATATCAAACGCGTCCAGAATGATTTCCCGTAGTTTGTCCGCATCATGGCCCAATGGCATGGCAACCGCCGTGAGCGAACTGGAATACTCTCTCGGCTCCTCACACCAGACTTCCAGCCCCCACGCTTCCACGGCCGCGCGCGTGGTTTCAGCATGGCGATTATGCCGGCGAAACACATTGTCCAGCCCTTCTTCATGCAGCATGGCCAGCGCTTCCCGCAGTCCCCACAAAAGGTTCGTTGCCGGCGTGTAAGGGAAAAAGCCTGAGCGATTCGGCTTGAGCATCTCCTGCCAGTCCCAGTAATAGCGTCCCATTTTTGCTGATTTATTCGCCGCCAGCGCCTTTTCTGAGATCGCATTAAAGCTCAGCCCTGGCGGAAGCATCAGTCCTTTTTGCGATCCGCCTACCGTTACGTCCACGCCCCATTCCTCATGCCGATAGTCCATGGAACCCAATGACGAAATAGTGTCCACCATCAGCAGCGCGGGATGCTGCGCCCGCTCCATGGCCTTGCGAATCGCGGTAATGCGGCTCGCCACTCCCGTGGAAGTCTCATTGTGCACGACCATCACCGCTTTGATCGTGTGCTGCTTGTCTTCGTTCAGCCGATGCTCTGCATCCTCCGGCTGCGCCCCGCGCCGCCAATTTCCGGGCACGTAATCCACCACCAGTCCATGCCGCACTGCGATGTCTCGCCACAGGTTAGAAAAATGGCCTGTTTCAAACATCAGCACGCGGTCACCCGGTGAAAGCGTGTTCACAATTGCCGCTTCCCACGCGCCTGAACCGGACGCGGGATAAATAACCACCGGGCCTTTGGTCTTGAAGACTGACTTCACTCCTTCAAGCACCTCCGCTCCCAACTGCGCAAACTCCTGCCCGCGATGATCAATAACAGGGCGGTCCATCGCGCGCAGAACGCGGTCAGGAACGTTGGTGGGTCCAGGAATCTGTAGAAAATGGCGTCCGGTATGAATCATTATTTTTGTCGCTCCGCTCCAAACCGCTTGAGCGCGTCGTGGTTTGGGATTTTGTTCCGCGCCTCTTTCATCGCGCAGGCTTACAGGACAGTTTAGATCAATCTCGGTCGCGGATGAAAAGGCCACTTTCCGATCAGGGTCATCAATGTTAATCAGTGGTTAATTTTGCCTTCCAAATCCGCGACAATCCGCGTTTATCCGCGGTAGGATTTTTTCCGCTTTTGCCTAGAGCTTCTCCACAATCCTCTGCAGCTCTTTTGCAATTTCCTCCGGGTCGGCCGTCGGCTCAAACCTGACTGGATCGCCAATCTTCACCTGTACTGCGTGAGGCGGAACGTAATGCTTCTTGGCGATCTTGAAAGGAAACAGACCGTCAATGCGCATGGGAATAATCGGCAAGCTCAGATGTGTTGCCAGCAAACCGATCCCACTGCGGAATGGCGACATCTCACCGGTTTCCGTGCGGCGGCCTTCTGGAAAGATCACTACGCTATAACCTCGATCCACTAGTTCGCCGGCAAAGCGGAAACTCTCACGATACTTGGCCCTTTGTGGCAGCGAGAAGACATTAAAGAACAATGCAATCAGCGCATACCGCAACTGCTCCCACCAGCGCTTCAAAAAGAACCACTCCTTGGGTGGATAGCGCATGGAACGCAGCATTTCGCCCTGCATGGCCACGCCTAGCCGGTTACGCAAATGCATGGGGAGCGCCGCCATCAGGAATCCAATATCGATCTGGGCAATGTGGTTGGAAATAATCAGCGCAGGCCCGCGAAAATCTTTGAGTCGCTCCCGGCCGATTATTTTTGGCCGTGCCATTACCATGATGTAAGGCAGCGTGACGCAGTTATAGCCCACCAGACGTATCCATCCTGCCAGCCAGCTCTGCGGCCAGCGAGAATAAGGGTACTCATTCTTCCTCGCTTCCGGCGCGGACTTCTTCAACAGATTTTCCAGGTCGGCAACCGTATTTACCTGGGAAAACTCGCGATCACCCAGATCAACCTGATATCGGTTTTCAATTGCCGCCATTAATTCCACCCGATCCAAAGAGCTCAGGCTCAAATCATTTTCCAGATGCGCGCCCGGCTTAAGCTCCACGGGATGGCCCGCAATATTCCCGATTAGTTCCTCCAGCGTTCCGACGGGCGTTCCATCCTTTCGCGTTCGTTGCGAAAGGGTGGGATCCATGCCATTCAACTGGATTTCCGCCGCCCGACGAATCAACTCCAGCTTTGGCTTTTGCGTGGATGTACGTGGAAAATCGTCATCGGGCCACACCAGCCAGCGGCGTATCTTCTGGAAGTCTGCCAGCGTCTGGTTGGCGTTCGCCACGGCAGAGCTGCCGGAGTCGCCATTTTTGAGTAGTAGCACGGCGCAGGCCTCTGCATTGCCTCCAACGGCAACGCCTACGACTACTACGTCGCGCACCTGCGGTTGTTTGCGCAGCGCCTGCTCCAGGTCTTCAGGATAAATCTTTAATCCCGCCGGAGTTACGATCACATTTTTGCTGCGGCCCTTGAAGTAGAGATTGCCTTCATCGTCCATTGCGCCGAGGTCGCCGGTGCGAAACCAGCCTTCCTCGCCGGTTACAGGCTTCAGCCCTTTGCCCTGCCAGTATTGCCGCGCCACGTTTTCTCCGCGCACCAGAATCTCGCCGGTTTCAGGATCAAGCCTCATTTCGCGTCCAGGAAGGACTTTGCCAATCGATCTGCGCCCCACTTTAAAAGGATGGTTTAGGCTGATGAGCGAACTCGTCTCCGTAAGGCCGTAGCCCTGCACCACAACGTAGCCCAGCCGTCGCCAGAACTCTTCCGTGTTCTGATCGAGCGCAGCGCCTCCGGAGATGATTGCCCAAAACTTCCATCCAAAGCGCCGTCGGATCTTGCGGAACCGCCACCAACGTTTCAGAAAGCGCTCATTTTCCGCGTGCTCCCAATTTTTATCGATATATGCGCCCATGTCATCGCGCAGTTTATTTTTCAACGACTCAACTACGCGCGGCACCGCCACCAGCACGGAAATGCGTTCTCTTTTGATGGTCGCAATAATGTCGCTGGGCTTAAAGCTATCCTGGAAATGCACTGTACCGCCCAGCAGCGCCGGGATAAACATTCCCATGAATTGCCCGAAGACATGGCTAAGCGGTAACAATTCAAGAAATCGTATGGGATGAAAAAGCCGTTCCGATCGTCGATATTTAGGGAACTCGCGTTCAATGGGATCAACACTGGCCAGAATGTTGCCATGCGTCAGCACTACGCCACGCGGCTCCGCTGTGGTTCCTGATGTAAACACGATTTGCGCCGTGTCATCGCGACTGAATTCGATCGGAGTGTAAGGTTCTGCCGAGCGTTGCGCGAGTGCTGCGGTTAGGTTTTCAAGCTCTATACAAGGACGACCCACGGCGTGGACTATCAATGCGCTTGAGCAGACAATGAGCTTGGCATCCACATCAGACATGACACGCTCGGCAAAATCCGGTGCGGCAATGCGATCCATGGGGACTGCCACCGCGCCGCGCAACATACAACCGAAAAATGCCCCGACCCATTCCGCGCAATTATCGCCCCACAGCAGCACGCGATGGCTCTTGCCGATGCCTCGGACTTCCAATTCGCGGGCGAATCGGAATGCCAGCTCGGCAAGCTGACCATACGTCCAGCGCAAGGTACGAAACCCGCGACGGTGCACATAGGCAACCTCGCTCCTGCGCGCCAGGTGCAGTTGCGGATATTCGGCTAGAGTCTTTGGCATCTGTTTCTAAAATACCGATTCAGCCCACAGTACGCAAAGCGGCAAAGCGCGACTTTTCCTGAAATCCCGAGCGGAGCGAGGGAACCCTACAGAGTGAAAGATCTACAAGGTCAGGAACGATTTAGCTTGAAAAAGCAGGAGAAAGCCGGAGCCGCTTAGCGACGGTCACGTCATTCTTGCCATAGGGTTCCCTCCCCTTCGATAAGCTCAGGGTCGGGACTTAGGAAAAAGCTACGTCGAATAATCCGCATTAATCCTTATATACTCGGCCGTGAGATCGCAGGAGAGAAACTCCAGTGCAGCGCTTCCGGCGCCCAGCGCAATGCGTATCTCGTATACAGGTTCTGACATATAGGCGTGAGCCTTCTCATGGTCGAAAGGACATGCCGCGCCGTGGCGGCAAATTTGTTGTTCGCCCAGATATATATTGATCCGCTCAGGTTTGATCTTCACGCCTGAATAGCCGATGGCAGAAAGAATGCGTCCCCAATTTGGATCAGCACCTGCCCATGCCGTCTTTACCAAGGGAGAATTGGCGATGGCTTGCCCAATCTGCCGGGCTTCAGAGCGCGAGCGTGCTTGTTCTATGCTCAGGCGCACAACGTGCTGCACGCCTTCGCCGTCGGCAACGATCTGTGCAGCCAGCGAGCGGCACACTTTGGTCAGCGCCGCCTGAAATTCATTGCGCACGGACTTAAACTGCACGCCGCTCTTGCCGCTGGCAAGCAGTAGCGCGGTGTCATTCGTGGAAGTATCACCGTCGATGGAAATGTTGTTGAAGCTGTGGTCAGCGGCTTCATTCAGGCAGGTTTGCAACTCGCGCGGGTTCGCCGCCAGATCGGTAAACAGATAGACCAACATTGTAGCCATGTTGGGATGGATCATGCCCGCGCCTTTGGCTACGCCCGCCAGCGTGATCTGCGTTTGATTGAAAGTTATCGATTGTGACGCAACTTTCTTATGCGTGTCCGTGGTAAGGATAGCGTTAGCGAACTGATCGAACGCGTCAATGCCGCAAGAGGCAGAGTTGACCAGCGATGAAATCGCGGCGTGAACTTTTTCCAGCGGCAGTTGCACGCCGATGATTCCTGTGGAAGATGGGAACACCCGGTGCGGACTTACCTGGATTTGCTTGGCCACTCCAATGCATACGCTGCTTGCGGCTTTCAGTCCTTGTTTGCCGGTGGCGCAGTTGGCATTGCCGGCGTTCACAATCAGCGCCCGCATCAGCCCTTGCGCCCGGCGCAGGTGCTCGCGTCCTACGGTGATGGGCGCAGCAACGATCTGATTGCGGGTAAATATGGCCGCCGCTGAAGCGCCATCGGGAGCCAGGGCCAAGGCCAAATCGGGCTTGCCGCTGGCTTTAATGCCGGCGGTGCACGCGGAAAAAAGAAATCCCTGAGGTGGATTTGTACTCACACGGTCAGCTTAACCAGCGGTTTTGGTATCTGCAAGTCACGCACTCCGCTGTCTTTGGGAATCTCGCCGCGATACATGGCGATTTCGTCGCACGCGTTGAACGCGGGACAATGCACGCAATCCTTGTAAATCTTGTCAGGCAGATCGTCGCGTTTGGCCAGGCTGAATCCCATGTGGGCAAAAAATTCAGGGATGCGCGTAAACAGGCAAACGCAAGTCACTTTATGCCGCTCAGCTTCGTTGAGCAGCGCTTCTACCAGCTTGCGTCCTGCCCCCAGGCCTTTGGTGGAAGGCGTTACGGCGATGGAACGGATTTCCGCCAGATGCATGCCATACAGATGCAACGCGCCGCAGCCAACGATCCTGCCATTTTCTTCCGCTACCACAAAGTCACGCACATTTTCCCGTAACTCCGCCAGCGTGCGCGGCAGCAGTGTGCCGTTGCCGGAGTACGCCCGGATAATCGCGTGAATTTGCTCCACGTCCGGCAGGACGGCATTACGCGTGCGTACCATGGGCCTCCTGCATGGTGGCAAGTTTTTCCCTGGCCGCTTTAAGCGCCTGCTGCACCCGATGCGGCGCTGTTCCGCCGGGAACATCATGGCAGGCCAGAACATTTTCTATAGTGAGTTGCTCGTAAACGTCGCCGTCGAATGCGGGGCTGAATTCGCGCAGTTCGTCCAGCGACAACTGCTCCAGTTCGAAATCCTGCTGCACACATTTCTGGACGGCCTTGGCTACGATCTCATGTGCCTGTCGAAACGGCACGCCACGTTTGGCCAGATATGTTGCGGCAGCCATGGCGTTCATAAAACCACTCTCGCAGGCGGACTTCATGCGCTCCTGATTGAATTTTACTTGGCGCATAAATCCCGCAGCCACATTCAAACAGTGCCCGACAGTTGCGACGGCTTCAAACAGCGGTTCCTGCGTTTCCTGCATGTCTTTGTTGTAGGCAAGAGGCAGACCCTTGATCGTGGTGAGCAACGCTACCTGATTGCCGATAATCCTTGCCGCTTTGCCACGGATCAATTCCAGCGCGTCAGGGTTCTGTTTCTGCGGCATGGCGCTGCTACCGGTTGAGTAAGCTTCAGGCAGCGTGATGAATGCGTATTCCTGCGTGGCAAACAGGATGAACTCCTCCGCCCAGCGGCTGAGATGGACTCCCAATAAAGAAAGCGTGTTAACCAACTCCAAAGCAAAGTCGCGATCACTGGTTGCGTCCATGCTGTTGGCGGTTGGGCGAGTAAATCCCAATGCTCGACTCACCAATTCGCGGTCCAGCGGCAGTGTTGCCCCGGTGACCGCCCCGGAACCCAGCGGGCATTCATTCGCGCGCTCGCGGCAATCCAGCAGGCGTTCGCCGTCACGGAAGAACATTTCAAAATAGGCCAACAGCCAGTGCGAGGTCAGCACCGGCTCTGCGCGCTGCAGGTGCGTGTACGCGGGCATGACCAGCGACTTGGCTTCGGTCGCGCGCTCCAGCAGCGCTTCCAGCAGATCGCCCAGCAAAGCGCGGAGGTGGTCAACAGACTCACGCGCGAACAAACGTAGGTCAGTTGCGATCTGCTCATTGCGGCTGCGTCCGCTGTGCAGCTTCTTGCCGGTCTCGCCGATGAGCGCTACCAACTTTTTTTCCACGAAGTGATGCACGTCCTCGGCTTCAGGATCATCGAAGTAGCCGGCCTGCTGCTCACTGGTCTTGCCGATCTCGTCCAGCGCGGCGGCGATCAGGCCAAATTCCGCAGGCGTAACAATGCCTGCGGCTTTCAGCGCCTGCGCGTGTGCGCGGCTGGCCGCCAGTTCGTAGCGTAGCAGTTTCTGGTCGAAGGGAAACGACCTCTGCCACTCTTCGAAATGCGGGTCCAGCGGCTGCCGGAACCGGCCTGACCACATCTTCACTTCGTGATCTCCTCCGCGCCAACACGCGAACCCCGCGCGTATTGGGGGCTCTGTCTCTGCCTGAGCCGCGCCCGTGATCTTGCGGGCAGGCCCAGAATGCGGATGAAACCCTCCGCATCTTTCTGGTCATAGCTTTCGCTCATGGTGAATGATGAGAGATCGGTGCGGTAGAGCGAGTACTCTGACTCGCGCCCGCCAATCGTGACATTGCCTTTATAGAGCTTCAGCGTTACCGTGCCGCATACCTCTTTCTGCGTCTCTTCGACAAAAGCGTCCAAGGCTTCACGCAGCGGTGTGAACCACAGCCCGTAATAAACGATCTCCGCGTACTTCAGCGCCATGAGTTGCTTGTAATGCATGAGATCGCGCTCCAGGCAAAGCGCTTCCAGTTCGCGATGCGCCGTCAGCAGCAAAGTTCCGCCCGGAGTTTCATAGCAGCCGCGCGACTTGATGCCGACAAAACGATTTTCCACCAGATCAATGCGGCCGATTGCATTGCGTCCGCCAATCTCATTCACCAGCTCTACCAAGGGCAACGGTTCAAGCCTGAGTCCGTTCACGCTGATTGGCGTACCCGACTCAAAGCCGATCGTGACCGTTTCCTCGCGGTCGGGAGCTTCCTGTGGCGAACGCGTGAGCTGCCACGTGGATTCAAACGGTGCGTTGGCCGGATCTTCCAGTTCGCCGCCTTCATGGCTCAGGTGCCAAATGTTGCGATCGCGGCTATGGATCTTTTCACGGCTTGCGGTTACGGAAATACCGCGAGCCTCCGCGTAGTCCAGGCAGTCCTCGCGCGACTTCAATGTCCATTCACGCCATGGCGCAATGACTTTCAAATCGGGCGCCAAGGCCTGAAAAGCGTGTTCAAACCGGACTTGGTCATTGCCTTTTCCGGTGCAGCCGTGCGCCAGGGCGGTAGCATTTTCCTTGAGCGCAACTTCCACCTGATGCTTGGCGATCACCGGCCGCGCCAATGACGTTCCCAGAAGATACTTGTGCTCATACTCAGCGCCTGCACGCAGGGCGGGGAAGACATAGTCACGCAGAAATTCGTCGCGGAGGTCTTTTACGATCACCTTGGCTGCGCCGGTCTTGTGGGCCTTTTCCACCACGGCGTCAATGTCTTCTCCCTGGCCCACGTCAGCGATCATGGCGATCACGTCACAGTTGTAGTTTTCCTTGAGCCATGGAATGATGATGGACGTATCAAGTCCTCCGGAATATGCCAGTACTACCTTTTCACGCATGATTGCTCCTCATAAAATCTCTCGGTTATCGTTACAACAGATCCTTCGACTGCGCGCCAAGTGGCGCTCCGCTCAGGATTTCGGCAGGAGTCTCCCGCTCACCCGCTACGCGGGATCGCTCACGCCTCCTTGCGCTTCAACTTTCTCACGCATGATTGCTCCTTGTGGGCGTAGTGCGCATGCCGCTGCCCAGCAGTAAAAGTAAGATCGCTTTCTGAATGTGCATGCGGTTCTCCGCCTGGTCAAAAACAATCGACCTTGGCGAATCGATTACGCCCGCCGTTACTTCTTCTCCACGATGCGCCGGCAGGCAATGCATAAAAACACCATGCGGCGCGGCGTGGGAGAACAGCTCTTCATTCACCTGATAAGGCGCAAAGATCTTTGCGCGCTTGGCTGCTTCTTTTTCCTGCCCCATGCTGGCCCATACGTCGGTGTAAATGGCGTTGGCGCCCGTAACGGCTTTCACGGCATCATTCGTAATGTCGATGATCGCGCCGGTGGTGCGGCCAATTTTCTTTGCGGCAGCGGTCACTTCCGGCAGAGGCTCGTAGCCTTTCGGCGTCGCCACGGAGATGCTGGTGCCCAACGCCGCCGCTGCCAGCATGAGCGAATGCGCCACGTTATTG
>JASLFF010000796.1 GCA_030150795.1 Terriglobales bacterium
GCAACTGCTTGTCCAGCAGAGATAGCTGCTTGCTCATTGGCGATCATGCGCGGCAATGGTATCAGATTGCCGCGCGCCGGGTCATACATATCGCGGTCATTTGTGACCCAGATTCATGAAGACCAGTCATTCAAGAGCAGGCATTGCCCTCTTGCCGATAGACTAAGCCGGTCCGAGCTACTTTCTTGCGACGCTCCCCTTTAATATCACCATGCTAGAAGGCGCGTCGGGCTTCACGCTGTCTTCAGCGGTGATGAGAACGTCAAAGTCCTTGTACGTGGTGGCTGCTTTCAGGCTGCCTTCCAGATTTTCATTCACCCGCAACGCTCCCAGCAACTCAGGATCTTTGCCGCGCGGCTGCACCCATACCAGATAGGTCTGTTTGGCCGGCGTGAGCGATTGCGGCGTTGCCATGTGTTTTACCTGGATATCAACACCGGTATTGCCGTTGCGGTCTTTGTCCGTGATGATTTTGCCTTCAGCAGCGGGAGCAGCTCCGGTGTTGGTGAGCCGGTCTTCCCTACCCCACGCGGCAGTGGCAAGCAAGAAGCTGCAGAGCAGGAACAAAGCGATGGTGCGATGGCGCATAAAATCTTTCCCCCAATACACAATTCAAGTGAGAGATAAGATGTGTGATCGCGGCTACAATGTTGCAGCAAATGCAGAGCAGGTTTATTTTTGCGCGAATCGCGAGTTGCAGCCGCCCAGCAGCGCTGGATTGGAAATGACCCGCATGAAAAAAGGAAGCCCACTGGGCCAGCGACGGTTGCTGCTCAGGGCAGGCTCACAACAAAGCCGCCAGCCGAAATCCTGACGGCTGAACTGGCCGAAGAGAAGGACGTACGTTCCTATCCAATGTCCTCGTTGAAATTCTCCAGATACTCGCGCACGGCCACCATGAACTGGTCGGCATCCGCGCCATCAATAATGCGATGATCATAGCCCACAGAGAGACGAATAATGTGCCGCACGGCAATTGAATCGTTGCCGTCTTCATCGGTCACAACCACCGGCTCCTTGAAGATGCCGCCCATGCCCAGAATTGCCACCTGCGGCTGGAGGATGATGGGCAGTCCAAACTGCGGCCCATAGATCCCAGGATTGGTAATGGTGATGGTGCCGCTCTGCACATCTTCCGGTTTCAGTTTTTTGGTGCGAGCGCGTTCGCCCAGATCGACAATGGCGCGCTGCAATCCCACAAAGCTCAGATTCTCCGCGCCCTTGACCACCGGCACAATCAGCCCCCACTCAAGAGCAACAGCAATGCCAATATTCACATTCTTGTGATACTGGATTCCATCGCCGACAACCGATGAGTTCATGATCGGCTTTACGCGGATTCCATGCAGCAGCGCCTTGGCGATAAACGGCAGGTAGGTGAGCTTCACGCCGTTGCGCGCTTCCCAGGCCTTGCGGTTCTTCTCGCGGAACCGGGCGATGCGCGTCATATCCACTTTGAAAACCGAATGCACGTGCGCGCTGGTGTGCTTTGATTCCACCATGCGCTCGGCAATCTTTTTGCGCATCGGCGTCATGGGGACAACTTCACCGGGCACAGTTTGAATTTGCGGCACAGGAACGGGCTGCGTCTGCGCCTGTTGTTGCGGCTGCTGTGCCTGCTGTTGCTGCGCTGGGCGCGATTGCTGCTGCGGCGCGCTTACCATCTGCAGCCTGCCTCCGCCCTGGCCGTGCTGCTGGATAAAGTTTTGAATATCGCTCTTGCTGATTCGTCCGCCCAGGCCGGTGCCGGGAACCTGGTTGAGATCAACATTGTTTTCACGCGCCATACGGCGCACCAGCGGTGACGAACGCAGGCGCTCGCCATCCTGTCCTCGATCGCCAGCCGGGAAGCTAACGACCTGCTGCGGCTGTTGTGCCTGCCGTTGCTGCGCTGGGCGCGATTGCTGCTGCGGCGCGCTTACCATCTGCAGCCTGCCTCCGCCCTGACCATGCTGCTGAATAAAGTTTTGAATATCGCTCTTGCTGATTCGTCCGCCCAGGCCGGTGCCGGAGACCTGGCTGAGATCAACATTGTTTTCACGCGCCATACGGCGCACCAGCGGTGACGAACGCAGGCGCTCGCCATCCTGTCCTCGATCGCCAGCCGGGAAGCTCACGACCTGCTGCGGCTGTTGTTGCTGCTGTGCGGGTTGAGACTGCGCAGGCTGAGGCTGAACTGCCTGCGGCTTTGCCGGAGCAGCTTGCGCCGGCCCTCCTGCTCCGCCGATCACGGCCACCACGCTGTTTACCTGTACGGTGGTGCCTTCTTTGACTTTTATCTCGCGCAACACGCCTGCGGCCGGCGCGGGAATCTCTGCGTCCACTTTGTCAGTGGATATTTCAAACAGAGGCTCGTCACGCTGGACCTTGTCGCCAACTTTCTTGAGCCACTTTGTAATAGTCCCTTCAAAAATCGATTCGCCCATCTGCGGCATTACCACGTCAACACCTGCGCCGCCGTTGGCCCCAGCCGAAGCAGAGCTCTTTTCTTCCTGCACAGGCGCTGCCTTTTCCGTGGCCGGAGGCTGCTGGGCCGCAGGCGCGCCGTCGGCTTGAGGAGCAGCTTTGGTGGAAGATTGGGCTGGAGCCGATTGGGATTGCTCAGATTGGGTCTGAGCAGATTGTGCAGGCTGGGGCGGGGCTGCTGCTGCTGCGCTGCCTTCAGCATCAATCACGCCTACCACTGTATTTACCTGTACCGTGGCGCCTTCCTTGACCTTGATCTCTTTCAGCACGCCGGCTGCGGGCGCGGGAATCTCCGCATCAACCTTATCAGTGGAAATTTCAAACAGCGGCTCATCGCGCTGGACTTTGTCGCCCGGTTTCTTCAGCCACTTGGTAATCGTGCCTTCAAAGATCGATTCCCCCATCTGGGGCATTACTACATCAGTTGCCATGAGTTCCTTCCACAGGTGTGTTCACGCTGGTTAGATCAACCTTTGATTATAAATCAGCGAATGGCAGTTGGCATTCGGCACTCAGCTCTACCATTTTGATGACCGACAAAAAACCTTGAAACACGGAGGAAAGGAGGAAGCGGAGGGATTTTGG
>JASLFF010000381.1 GCA_030150795.1 Terriglobales bacterium
CGGTACTGGAATGGACATTGAATGGGACGACGGCCATCAAACCCACTTTGGCTTCCAGTGGCTCCGGGACGCATGCCCCTGTGCCACCTGCACGGAAGAGCGCAACAATCACCATCGCAATCCCGGCGAGCCCGCCAAGCAAGCTGCCGCGTTATTGCCCATGTATAAAGAGCCGGCCAAGCCCAAGGAAGTTAAGCCGGTGGGCCGGTACGCACTCAATATCGCATGGAATGATGGCCATGCCAGCGGTATTTATTCGTGGGACTACCTGCGCGAGTTGTGCCAGTGCGAAGAATGCCGCATGAAGGCCGCAAGCTAGAGTGGTTTACTGTTAACGTTAACCTTTCATAGCGTCATCCCGACGGCCGTTAAGCGAGCGCGCGCTTCTACCAGCGCGTGAGTAGGACGGAGCGACCTTTTGCTTGCCTTTACGCTTCACGCTATGAAAAAAACCGCAAGCCAATCTTTGCTTCTTGAGCCTAGTAGCCTCTCTTTAGATCCACGATGCCTTCCAGCGGCTCTCCTGCAAGATAGCGTTTCAGATTCGCGACAAACACCTGATAGTGCCGCTGCCAGACATTCTCCGTCAGGAATGCCGTGTGCGGAGTAATGAGGACCTGCGGCATCTTCCATAGAGGCGACCAGCGGGAGAGCGGTTCTTCTTCAAATACATCGAGCGCTGCGCCGGCGAGCCGGCGGTCACGCAAGGCCTTCACCAGCGCAGCCTCATGTACCAATCCGCCACGTGAGACATTGATCAGAAATGCGGTGGGCTTGAACTGCTGCAATCGCCGCGCATCGATGAGATGCCGCGTGCGCTCGGTAAGCGGAGCTGCCAATACAACAAAATCTGCGCGCGCAAGGGCACTATCCAAAGCGTCATATCCCACAACCTCATTGGCTCCTGCTGCTCCACGCTCGGGATGCTCACGCACGCCGATCACGCGCATCTTCAGCGCCGCCGCCATGGAAGCCACTTCTGCTCCAATGCTTCCCAGACCCAATACAACCACGCTTGCCGCACGGACTTCACGCGGACGCGGCTGTTCATTCCAGATGGCTTCCATTGCCCATTTGCGACGCTGCTGATAACGCGTTGCCGACGGCAGCCGCTTGGCCAGGGCCAGCAGCAAGGCAATGGCATGCTCCGCTACCAGGGGGCCATGCACACTGCCGGCATTGGTGAGAGCGATCTCGGTTGAAGCCAGTTCAGGATATAGAAATTGATCAATTGCGGCGGTGATCGAATATATCCAGCGCAAGCTTTTGGCTGCGCGAAGCTGCTCGGGGGGCAATGACCAGCCAATCATCACATCTGCGCCATCAAGCGCTTGGCCGTCATCGCGCTTGTGTGCTGAGCAGGTAATTTCTGTCTGAGGAAATTCCGCCCGCAGCTTCTCCACAAACCACGCCGGAGGCCGCCACATCTCAAACTCGTCATGCAGCAGGATCGCGATCTTGTGAGCCGCCATCCCGCTTATGCTCCTGCCGCGGGCGAGCGCAGAGCTTTCTTGTCCGCCGCGCACTGTTCGCGCCACAGCACTGTCGCATCGATTTCCGCAATCGACCTTCTTCCCGTCAGCGCCATCGCGCGTTCCAGTTCATCGCGCAGAATAGATATCACGCGTTCCACGCCCTTGGCTCCGCCCAGAGCTAGTCCATAAATATATGGCCGTCCAATGAACACAGCCTTCGCGCCCAGCGCCATCGCCATCAGCACATCGGTTCCGCGCCGTATGCCGCTATCCAGCATCACCGGGATCCGTCCCGCCACAGCTTCCACCACGCGCGGCAAGGCGTCTATTGTCGCCGGAACAGTATCCAGATTACGACCGCCATGATTGGAGACGATCACGCCATCGGCGCCGCATGAAACCGCAAGCCGCCCATCCTCTGCTGAGAGCACGCCTTTCAAGATCACCGGCACGCCCGCAACCGAGCGCAGCCATTCCAGATCGTTCCAGTTGAACGACGGGTCAAAAAGTGTATCGTAAATTGTTTTCCGCTGCGTCTTGTGTCCCGGCATCGAAGAGCCTTGGCCCATCCCGCGCAAATGCATGCACTCCAAATGGCTGGGCAGTCCAAAAGAAAGCTGCCCATAGCGATTACCCAGCACTGGCGTGTCCACGGTAAGGCAGACAGCCTTGCAGCCGGACGCCACCGCCCGCTGCACCATGTCTTTTGTGAATTCCCGGTCGCGCTGGACATAAAGCTGGAACCAGATGGGCGCTCGAGTGTTGCGGGCAATCTCGTCTATTGATGTAGTGGTGAAGGTGCTGACCACAAATCCTGTGCCAGCCGCGCTTGCGCCCCGCGCTGTGCCAATCTCGCCGTCCGGGTGGTACAGCCGATGATAGGCAATCGGCGCAAGCAAGATTGGAGATTCAAATTCGCAGCCAAAAAGATTTATGCGCGTATCGATGTGCGAAACGTCAACCAGAACACTGGGCGAGAGTTTCAGGCGTTCAAAGCCTGCGCGATTTTCCCGCATAGTGATCTCGTCAGCGCCGCCCGAGCGCACATAGTCGTATGCCATTTGCGAGAGGCGCTGCCGTGCCAGAGGCTCGTATTGCAAGAGATCGGCGACAGGCAGCGGATCATTGCTGCCGCGACGAAGAAGCTTCTTCCACCTGCTCATAAAACCCTTTTGTCTGAAAGCTTTTCCCGAAGTCTCGAGCGCAGCGAGAGACCCCTTTTGCTCCCATCACTTTCAGGACAAATAATTCTGTCAGACGTTCCGTGACGGTGCGATAGGGTTCCCTCGCTACGCTCGGGAGAACCAATGAGAATCAGCATGATTGTATTACCGAGTGCCCGGCCCGTGCGATCATTGCGCGCTGTACCCGCCGTCAACCGTAATCACGCTGCCGGTCGTCCACCCTGACTCGTCGCTGGCCAAAAAGACCGCTGCGCTTGCTACTTCTAAAGGCTGGCCGAACCTGCCCATCGGATGCAAGGCCACGCGCTGCTTGCGCGCGTTTTCGTCCGTGCTGAACCTGGCCACCATCTCCGTTTCAACAATCCCAGGGGCGATGCAGTTCACGCGTATATTTTCCGCCGCGTGGTCCAGCGCCATCGCTTTCGTCATGGCCATTACAGCGCCCTTTGACGCCGAGTATGCCACACGATTGCGCGCTCCCAGTGTACTCAACACCGAGCCAATATTGATGATGGATCCGCCGCCCGTAGCGCGCATGTGCGGCAGCACGGTCCGAGAGAGCAGCCAGAGGCCGCGCACATTTACGTTAAAAGTCTGGTCAAAGTCTTCTTCCGTCAGCGACTCGGCCGTGCCCGGCAGCAGGATACCGGCGTTGTTCACCAGAATGTCGATGCGTTTGAATTTTCTGGTCGCTGCGGCCACCAGCCTCTCTACGTCTGCGGGCTTGCTCACATCAGCCGTGACTGCCTGGCACTCTGGACTGATCTCCCGCGCTGCATGATCGAGCTTACCTTGGTGCCGCCCGGCAATCGTTACGCCAGCGCCTTCGCGCGCGAAAGCAAGAGCGATGGCCTTGCCAATCCCGCTCCCGCCGCCGGTGATGATCGCCGCTTTGCCTGAAAGTCGCACGGCGAGAATTTTACGTGAATATCCGTGCGTGAGGCGCGCTGATTGTTCATTTAAGTTGCACTCAAGGGGGCATCACTTTGAATTGAGTGGCCAGGCTTGCGCTGATAAATCGCCTCCCTTCAAGAACGGCCCTGAACGCAGGCAATAGCTCGCGCCCGGCATCCGACTTAACCAGGTAGCCGCACGCACCGGCATTCATGGCCGCCTGGACCACCTCCACCGGGCGGTTTACGCTCGCGAAGAGGATTTTGGAAACGGGTGCTACTTCGCGGATTCGTAGGGCCGCTTCAATTCCATTGAGCGAAGGAAGGCCTACGTCGAGCAGGATTATGTCCGGTTGCAGCTGCTGGGCTTGCTTGACAGCTTCCAACCCATCAAATGCCTGTCCAACGATCTGGAGTTCCGATTGCTCCCGAACCATTGAAGATACAAAAGCATGCCATGGCTCGTAATCGTCAACTACCAAAAGTCGAACGGTTTTGCCCGTTCCGTCAGATGTCATAGTTCCTCCAGCGAGGATGAGTATTTTGAAGCGCACTGCGGCGTCGGCCGGGTGGGCCGGCTGGAGGGCAGACTAGATACGGAGTGGGGACAGCGCTAAGGAACGCAATGACGGTGGATCGTGGGAATGTCCGGAGGTGATGACGGCAGGAAATTTCTCGATTTGGCAACTACTGGGAACCGGCACTAAACCTAGTGCGACCAGGGGAAAAGAAACTCCTTGTAGGGAGGGGGGCCGATTGAAACCATTATGCAGATGGGGCGTGGCATTACAGCAACCCTGATCGGGGTGCCTGTGCGACTGGCAGTGCATCGTGTCGCAGCACTGCATCTCCTGCTCCTGCGTAACCACGCCAAAGCAGTCCAATCCATACGCCGCCAGGGCGAAGGCCAACGCCGCGAAAAGCACCCATTTTGCAAGTTTCAATGTAGATAGACTAGAAGCCTTCCGCGCATGAGTCAAGGCACGGAACTCAACTGGGATTCTTCGCGAAGACGACCGGCAGAAGCCCTCATGCCCCAGCGCCCGCGCCCCGCTCTTGCTGGTTCCCGCTTAAGCTACGCGCTGAAAATGACGAGGAAAGGAGCGCCGCAATCATAGCTGCCGTCCAGATGAAGTAGCCCACAAAGGGATAGACGTTTTGGGTGAAGAAGACGACCCAGCAGGCCGGCATGAGAAATAAAGCAAACGGTGCGCAGCATCCGGCTGGGCCTTTTCGTCTCTCTTCGCGACAGGACCATGCTTATGAGGAAAAGCGAGTTAATCCAACCACTCAGGAGAATCGAGAAATACTTGACCGGCGCCGTGGGAAGATCTTTAAGGCCGTCAGCGGTCCAGGGAGAAATCAATGTGACGTAAGCGCACCAGTAGCCGGTGGCGGTGTGAGGGGTGACATGAGGTATCCAGATGGCGGGAAGGAAAAACGAGACAACGAAAACGATGAGCGCGACGAGCAGTACCTTCTCGCTTCTTTGCATCGACATAGGCTTTTCTCCAAACTTCTGCGGGCCGGCAATGAGCGGCTGCCCCCGTTTCCCGCCTGGTTAGACTGAAAGTTAACCTGCCATAGCTTAGGTCATCTGTGCTGTCACTTTTATGGCCGATCATATCCAAGTATCGCTTCCCGGCGGAAGCAAAAAAGAAGTTCCCAGCGGCATTACGCCTCCCGATATCGCTCTATCGGCACCCATCCGCCAGCGGTTCTGGTAGCTTTGAGTCTTACTTCTTTACGCCCTTCACATCCCGCCCGTTCTGGTGCAGCACCAGATTTGTCACCTCGCCTTTTTCGTTCTTCACGAATTCTATTTGCGCGTCCACCAGCTTCAGGAAGAACATGGTTTCTGATTCGGCATACATGGGCACTTTTTCCTGGTTCGTGCCCTGTGAAACCAGCTGGCCATCTTCCAGCATGATCGTAAGACTGAACCTCGGCGTGAGCTCATACGTCCCAACATACTGCTTTAAAATTTCCGGCGAAACCTTGGTCTCTTTTCTCTCGGTTGGCAGCACTACCTTTTCGCCGTGCGCCACTTTCACCAGATTTCTCGCAA
>JASLFF010000694.1 GCA_030150795.1 Terriglobales bacterium
GGGAGCAGAAGGAAGCGGCGTAGAGCGAGGGCCAGCTTCGCTTGCTCACAGAATTTTTCAGTCACTGATGAGAATTGCAGCCACAGCAGATTTGCACTTTACGCCGCAGAACTATGACCGCATACGCGAGCCATTGTCACGGGTGCGCGAGGAAGCTGACCTGCTGGTGATTGCCGGCGACCTCACCAATTATGGCAAGCCGGAAGAAATGCATTCCCTGCTGAATGGGCTGGTGCGGCTGCGTATCCCAATCGTGGCTGTGCTGGGTAACCACGATTATGAAAGCGGCCAGGAAACCGACTTGATCAAGATGATGACCGCTGAGGGCATCAAGGTCCTGGATGGCAGCAGCTATGAACGCGATGGCGTTGGCTTTGCGGGAGCCAAGGGCTTTCCGGGAGGCTTTGGCCGCGGCATGCTCACGGCTTTCGGGGAAAAAGAAATCAAGGCGTTTGTGCAGGCGGGACTGGACGAAACATTGAAACTGGAACGCGCGCTCACCATGCTGCGCACGCCGAAGATCGTGATTGTGACCCACTATGCGCCGATCTGCGAAACCGTGGAAGGCGAACGGCTTGAGATTTTTCCCTTTCTGGGCAGCTCGCGTCTGTCCGAGGTGATCGACCGTCATCAGGCTGTGGTCGCGTTTCACGGTCATGCACACCACGGAAAGCCGGACGGCAAGACGATTGGCGGAGTTCCGGTCCACAACGTCGCGCTGTCAATCCTGATGGCGCAGAATCCGCCGTGCCCGTATCGCGTCATAGAAGTTTAGGTTTTGCCGCAGATTTGCGCTGATCGCCGCAGATTGGAAATTTAGCCGCGAATTCACGCGAATGAACACGAATCTTTAGACTTTGCCGGTCAGTTCCAGCCGCTTTAGTGATTGGCTCGTTACAATTAAGCGTGACATATGCCTCTTGCCCCGCTTCTCACCACTTCAGCACGTTCTTGATTCGCGCCTTTCGCGTTAATTCGCGGCTAAAATCTAGGTTCTTGTAATGCAGCCTGTGCAATTTCTTCTCTGCTACTATTATTGCGAGTGAAATCCATTGGTTCCAACGTAGTGCGCATTGAAGCGGAAGCGCTGCGCGAATTGGCCGAACGCATTGACGGGCCAATGGCGCAGGATTTTGTGCGCGCCGTGGAGTGTCTGGATTCCTGCGGCGGTCGCGTGGTTGTTACCGGCATGGGTAAGAGCGGAATCATTGCGCGGAAGATCGCCGCTACGCTCAGTTCCACAGGCACGCCGGCGCTTTATCTGCATCCCGCAGAGGCCGTCCACGGCGATCTGGGAATGCTGGTGCGCGGCGACGTAGTGCTGGCGCTTTCTTCAAGCGGCGAGACAGAAGAAATCCTGCAATTGCTGGTCACAATCCGCCGGATCGGCAGCAAGCTGATTACGATCACCGGCGACAAGCTTTATCCGGGAAATTCACATAAGCCGGCTTCAATCCAAAAATCTACGCTGGCGCAAGCCGCCGACGTAGCGCTGGACTGCTCAATTGACCAGGAAGCATGCTCGCTGGGGCTGGCGCCCACGGCTTCCACCACGGCAATGCTCGCTTTGGGCGATGCTTTGGCGGTGGCGCTCTCAGAAAAGCGCGGCTTCAAAGAAGAGGATTTTGCTCACCTGCATCCGGGCGGCAAGCTCGGCAAAAAGCTGGCGCGCGTTTCACAGCTCATGCACAGCGGCGATGCCGTGCCGCGCGTCGAACGGGCCACCAAGATGGTGGACGTGATTTATGAGATGTCGCGCAAAGGGTTGGGCATTACAACCGTGGTGGAACAAAACAAATTGCTGGGCGTGATCAGCGATGGAGACTTGCGGCGACTGCTGGAGAAACGCAAAGATGTGCTCAGCATGACAGCGGGCGATTGCGTCACGGCCAATCCGAAGACGATTCGTCCGGAAGAGTTCGCTATGACCGCGCTGAACATCATGGAGCAGAAGAAGATTACGTCGCTGATAGTAACGCAGGCGGACGGAACGGTGGAAGGCATTATTCATTTGCATGATTTGTGGGGGACGCAGATGGTGTAAAGCAGCTTTTAGCTATTAGCCATTGGCCTTTAGCTTTGTGTAGCGAGTAATGGCAGGATCGGCTAAAGGCTAAGAGCTAAGGGCTGGCGAAGGAAAGCTGCTGTCGACTGTTGGTAGTGGCAATTGGTAATTGGTAGTCGGTATTTGGCCCGCTCGAAATTTGCTAAATACCAAGTACTAAATACCAATGACCGAATCTCTCGATCGCGCAAAGAAAATCAAAGTTGTCCTATTCGATGTGGATGGCGTTCTTACCGACGGCTCCATATGGCTCTTCCCTGCTCCCTCCGGGGCTCCGCGCAGCACGGACGCGCATGCGGAGAAACACGCCGACAAACCCGGTTTCGCCATCATCAGCCAGAACATGATCGAGGCCAAGGGGTTCAACGCGCATGACGGCACCGCCATTTCTCTGGCGCGGCTGGGCGGATTGAAAACCGGTATGGTGACCAAGCGCATTTCAGAAACTGTTGCGTTGCGGGCGCGCGACTTGAAGATCGACTACCTCTACCAGGGTGCGCAGAACAAGTCAGACATTCTGGATAAGATCCTGGCTGAAAGCGGCTTTCACGAAGAGCAGATTGCGTATGTGGGAGATGACGTTATCGATCTGCCGATCATGCGCCGCTGCGGGCTCGCAATTGCCGTGGCAAATGCGCGTCCGCAGGTAAAGGCGATGGCGCATCATGAAACGGTGTCTATTGGCGGACATGGAGCAGCGCGCGATGCGGTGGAGTATATTCTGGCGGCGCAAGGAACGCTTGAGAAAGTGATTGACACGTATATTTATGCGCGAACCTCGATTCGCGAGCAGTAGCAGGATCAAAACTCTGGATTTCCTTCCATCTATGCCATCATCGTGGCGGTGGCAGGTGTATGCCTTCTCACCTGGCTGGTCCGGCTGTTCACACGTGGAAAGGAACACTTCCGCACAAAACCGCAACCTTCGCAAAGTCGCATGAGAGATGGCCCGGCGTGCCCGTCCCCAGCCACGCCATATCTCAGGAATAGTGGACTGCAATCGGATCGGCAAATGAGCGGGAAAAATCCTTCGGCGGGGAAGGTGCTGTTGTAGAATTTGCGTTTTTTATATTCATATGTAGAATCGTGAGGCACCCCTGAAGTTCAGACAGCTTCATGCAAGGAGGAGTATGTCCACACCGAACTTAGTCCCTGCAAAAAGGGTGGTTATCGGGATCAAGGTCCACTTCGTCCTAAATACTATCGATGGATTGCGGCGCGTAATTTTCGGCCTTGAAAAGAACACACAAGGCACGGAAATAAAATGGACGATCAACTTCCAGCTTTTTGAGCGCCAGAACAAGACCGATGATTTTGGCGACGCGATCGTTGACGTTGATGTTGAAGTTGATACCGACCTCAATGACCAGGCCGAAACGACAGCGCATCAGCCCAGCTTGACCCCGCCGCAGTCAGCGCACGCGGTTGGACCAGCGGCAAATGACGCGAAGGCAGCCAAGGCCGGTACGATCGACCAAAGCGACGCTGATGACACCATTCAGGACACGCTGAACCAATAACAGCGGGCTGGAGATTGCCTATGAAGTTGCCTATTGTGGCATTGCTGTTATTGGTGTGCCCGGCGTTAGCGCAGGATGCAGAGGATGCGCCGGATAAGGCGGAGAAACCTAAGCCTACGCTGACGGACGGCTGCCCGACGGGAATCGACTTTGACAAAGCGGGGTACAAGATCCGCGACGTCAGAGTAGAGAATCCTTTTGAATTTCTGCCCTGGATAGCGCCTTCTGTCCGCAATGCCCGGGCTGCAGTCGCGTCTCTCAAAGACACAGCGTTCAAAAATGAGGCTATAGACAAGGCCAAGAAGGATGTTTTCGACAAGGGATTTCTTCCCGACGCGCCGGATCAGCGGGTGATCATCGATCTGATGATCACCTCGGTCGAAAACTGCTCCGGGAAACAGCTGGATCTGGTTTTCTGGATGCTCTCGTCACAAATTGCGGCGGCGCGAAGCGGCACATTGGAGGCCGCGGAGCAGGAAAAGAGCACGCCGCAAACCAGCGCAGGCGCCGATGCGGTAAAGAAGAAGCTGCAGGTCTTTCCGGCAGCGGGTTACAACCATACCGACCGCCTCTTTGCCGGAGGGAGCGCACAGTACGTGAATCCGGGCCGCTTTCCGCTTGAAAAGCTTGCGATCGATGGCACGGCGTCTTCCTCCATGCACCAGGTGCATGCTGCGCTCTCCGGCGCGCACGATTCGCCTCTGGGCTGGGTGACCCACTCAGAATGGGAGCTGAATTACCAGAGCAGCTCTGAACCTTCGCTGGACACGCGCGTGGGACAGAATCGCGTGGCCGGCCAGTTTTCGGCGATTTCCCGCGCTCCACTATTGCTGCGGTTCGGGGCATCACTGGAAGGCGGCAATCTGCAGAGCGCGCCCTCCAGCGTGGCCCTTGCTCCGGAGACGATCAATGGTTCCGGCTACGGCTCGCTCAAGCTGTTTCTGGGAAAAACGGGACGGTGGCAGAACATCGACAAAGACTCCATCGGCAAGGCAGTTCCGTTCAACAGCTACTCTGCGTCTTACGGTGTGGAACTGGGCTCAACGGAGGCAGGCAGCAATCTTTCCTGGATTAAGCATGTAGCCGACGTGGCGGATGATTTGACCCTGCCGTTTGGGGACCATCGCTCGGTTGACCTGGAATCACGCTTCATGGCTGGTTTTATCCAGGTGAGAAGCCCAATCCCGCAGGCGGTGCGTTTTCTGGGCGGAAACAGGCTGACGCCATTTATCTCCGGAAACGATTGGGGCATCTCCAGTAATCCATTCATTCGCAGCATCCCCGCCAACCGACTGGCGACTACGGCTGAGGGTTTTGGCGGGACTCGGTTTATCAGCTTCAACTCGACACTTTCCGTGGCCACCTGGCGATGGCCACTGGTTCCGCCGGAGGTCACAGGTGACAGAGGCTTTTCCGACGCGTTGGAATCCGCCTTCGCAGTGCCCACAAGTCTTCTGGACGCGGGGTATCGGACGAAAGACCAACACTATGCGGCCATGGTGACGCATATTCCCGCAGTGCGATCTGCACTGGGCAAACTGAAAACTGCTGTTACAGCTGCGCAAACCGGATCTACGCCGCAGACCGCCAGCTTATTCAAGGCATGCAATCGTTTTATCGGATTGGCAACCGTCCGTGCAGACAGCGCAGTGCAGGATAAAGGACAAGCTCAATACGGCGATATCGGCGACCTGTTGCAAGACGAGCCCTCGAAGCCTGGCGCCCCCCCGAAGCCGGATCCCAAAGAGAAACGGAACCTGCTGCATCGAGTCCATGAGGCGTGCGGGAACCAGTTGAACGCGCAGATCAACGATCCAAAAATTGGCGATGCGGCGAACGAATTAGAGAATCAGCATGCCGCGATGGAAAGCGAGTTCACAGCGATTGACCGGTCAGGCAGCGCGGCCAAGGCCAAGGCTGATATGGCTTTTCCGAGAGCGACGTTGAATACGCTGCTCTATCAGGTAAACCTTTTTTCGCTGAGCCCGGTGATTGTCTTCGACTTCGCTCATCTTGGTCCGGCCAGCTCGTCATTGGGCACTCGCTACGGCATAGGCGGGGGCGTACGCGCCGATCTGGTAAGCCATGTGAATTTCACCATCGGTTACGCCGCCAATCCCAAGCGCTTACCCAATGAAGGCAAAGGCGCTCTGTTTTTCTCTATGGGCCTCAAACAGTTGTTTTAATCGCCCGCGATCACCGGAATCGGGCGCTGTTGCCATGTGAAGGATTGTTGGCGGTTTTGGCCGCAAAGCGGCCAAAAAATAAATGATCCACCGGTTTCCCTGCCAAGACGCTTTCGCGTCGAACCGGTGGATCAGTTTTTTAGCTGCCAGGTACTGCAGCTACTCAGATTAGAAGCAGCTTCTCGGAAAAGGTTGTCCTTATCTTTGTCGCTTCGCTCCAAACCACTCCAGAGCAAGGCCTTCGACCAGAAGCATCTATGCCCCTGATGCAGGCAGCTCGCCGCGCAAGCCGGGCTCGCTGCCGATGAACCGATTTAAGAGTAGGGTCGCTTTGCTCATACCGCCGGCTCCGCTTGAAACAACACCTTTAAACCACAACCGGGATCTCTTCGTCTTCGGGCAGCAGCGGAACAGGTTCCTCACGTCTCCGGCTCACGCAAGGCTCGCCGTCGAAGTTCGGGATAGCATGTCGTGGGGGAATATATTCGAAATAAAAGAGAACAACCAAGACGGACGACTAAAATCCAACCCTACGCATGACGACTAAAATCCAACCCTACGCATAAGGATAGGTCATGGGCAGCGAAGCAGCACCGTTTCAGTCAATGTAGTTTCGCTTTCTGCGATCAGTTGTTGCCTGAAGGCGGTGGCTTGAGCGAGTGCAGGAAAGCGACGAACTCCGGCTTCTTGCGCAGGCCGGCAAACTCGTTGTCATGCAAAGCGCCTTTGATTGGATAGCCTTCTTCATTGGCCTTACTCAGATAAAAACGACAATGGTCCAGATCACCATGCTGGCCGTACATTTGCGCCATTACATAATGGAAATGGCCAAGATCGTTTGATCCCACAAGGCGAATGGAGATAGCCGATGCCGATGACTGGCGCTGGAAAATATCAGGATCGATCTGAATGGCGCGCTGGTATTCTCGAGAGGCGCGATCAAAGTCTTTTTGCGAGAAATACGCGCCGCCCAGGTTGCTGTGGAAACTGGCGCTTTCATCGTTGAGCTTGATGGCCTTTTTGTATTCCTTGATTGCCGCGCCATATTTCCTGAGGTTGTAATAGAGCGCGCCAAGATTGTTATAAGCCTCAGCGTATTCCTTGTTTTCTTTGATGGCGTGTTGAAATTCCTTTTTGGCTTCAGAATCGCGACGCAACTGGAGAAGGCACATGCCAACCTTGTTGTGCAGGATGGCGCTGTCCGCCGTCTTCATGGCCGCCCGATAGTAGTCAATGGAATCCAGATAGGCTTTTTGCGCGCGCAACTGGTCAGCTTGTTGTTCCAGCTCAACCGGATCGACATTTTCCGGCGGAGCGGGCACGCGTGCCTGGGAAGGAGAGTTTGCAGGGGGAGGCTCCTGGGCCCGTGAGGGCAGGGAGAAAACCAATAGGCCGAAGATCGTGAGACTGAAGACCGTTATACCTAAGACTTTAAGCAAGCTGCAGAAGCGACCCATGGGGGCCTCCTTATTGCGGCCTGTCCTTGCCCGGACTGGGGGTGGCCGCAGGCTTGATTTGTTTATTATCGTCCTTATTGTCGTCTTTGCCACTACCAAAAATCTTGCCCCAGAAGCCCTTTTTCTTCTTGTCCTGATCCTGGGCCTGGGACGAATTCTGGTTTACGGCGGCAGGCTGCCCTTGCCCCTGGGCCGAGCTGCCGCTACCTATATTAGACGCCGCAGGGGTAGGAGTTGGCTTGGGCTCAATGCCAAAAATTCTTTGGAAAACATTGCCATGCGCCGTCTGTTCACAGGTTTGCGTGGGCTGCGTACCGTCGATAAAAGCGGTGGTGTAGTCGTCCGGACAGGACGGGGTGGCTATCTGATTAGTGGCCTTATCCAGGGTCAACTCAACAACGCCCTGGGGCGGAGCGAACGGTTTTGTATCTGAATAGTTCGGCAGATCGACCGCCCGCTTCATAAACTCGGTCCAGATAGGCAGGGCGATGGCCGCACCGCTCAGGTGAATATCACTGTAATCGTCGTAACCCACCCAGACGATGCAGAGCAGGTTGGACGTAAATCCGGCGAACCAGCCGTCATGCGAGGTGCCAGTCTTTCCGGCTGCTGGGGCGGTGAACTTGCGGGCCCTAACGCCAGCGGCGCCGGCAGCCGTTCCATTGTTGATGACTCCCTGCATCATGTCCGTGATCACATACGCTACGCGGGGATCAA
>JASLFF010000723.1 GCA_030150795.1 Terriglobales bacterium
CTTCAGTTCATGGGCCAGTTCGGGCAGCGTTTCGACGAGGAGAAGGGGCACGAAAACAGTTTAGGAGATCACAAGATTAGTCTCATTCAAATTCTCTGTGTCCTCTGTGCCCTCTGTGGTTAAAATAGAAGACATGAAATTTGGCGTCATCATCTTTCCCGGCTCCAATTGCGATCAGGACAGTTACAACGCGGCCATTGTCGCGACCGGCCAGCAGGCAACCATGCTCTGGCATGATTCGCACGACCTGGAGAATTGTGACGCCATCATCGTGCCCGGCGGCTTTGCCTATGGAGATTACCTTCGCACCGGAGCCATCGCCAAGTTCGCGCCCATCATGGACCAGGTGCGTAAGTTCGCCGCTTCCGGCGGTCTCGTCATCGGCATTTGCAACGGCTTTCAGATCCTGTGTGAGGCCGGACTCCTTCCCGGAGCGCTGATGCGCAATGCGGGATTAAAGTACGTCTGCAAATTCGTTGATCTGCGCGTAGAGAACGCTGAAACGCCCTTCACCAATGCATGCAAAAAAGGCGAGGTGCTCAGAATTCCCATCGGCCACATGGAAGGGAATTATTATTGTGACGCGCAGACGCTCGAAACCCTGAAGCGGCAAAATCGAATTGTCTTCCGCTATTCAACGCCGGAAGGCGAGATCACGGCCCAAGCCAATCCCAACGGATCGCTCGATAACATTGCCGGCATTTGCAATGAAGGAAGCAACGTCCTGGGCATGATGCCGCATCCCGATCGCTGCAGTGAATCTCTGCTTGGCTCGGCAGACGGCGCAAAAATTTTTCGTTCGATGATTACCGCGCCAGTGGTTACACGCTGACAGCAGCCCTCCTCTGAGTTACAGCGCGCATCCAAGTCATAAGAACCTCCCCTGGGTTCTTAACCGACGTTTAACTGACTTGGAGGCTCTCTGCTTATGCGCGTGAAAAACTTAATGGCAACTCTGGCCGCATTTCTGCTCTGTGTGGCGATCGGCTGCACATCTAATAAGGCCAACACACCTGACGTGAAAGACCAGGTCTCAAAAGCCCTGGCAAATGCCGGGTACAAAGACGTAAAAGTGGCCACCAACAATGACAAACAATTGGTCACGCTCACCGGCGACGTAAAGACCCAGGAAGACAAAGACAAAGCTGAAGATTTGGCCAAGAGCGCGGCTGCCGGCTTTGTAGTATCGAATGAAATCGGCGTGCGTCCGGAAGGCGTCGAGGGCGAAGCTAAGAAAATCGATTCCAACGTGGATGACGCCATTGAAAAAGATTTCAAGGCTGTAATCATCGCCAACCGGCTGGAAAAACAGCACATTCGCTTTGACGCCAAGAATGGCGTGCTCACGCTAAAGGGCGATGTTGATACCGCAGGACAGCGCCAGCAAGTGGAAAAACTGGCTGCCAGCGTACCCAATGTGCAGCAGGTTGTGAATGAGCTGGATGTAAAAGGCGCAAAGCACAGATCTTCCTAAATGAATTGAGATCGGCGAATGAATTAGGACGGCGGAAATGCCGTCCTAAATTTCTTCATATGCCGGGTTATCTGCCTTTCTCGATTGTCCATCCATCGTAGCTTCCCTTGTTGGCGGCGGCGATGGCTCCAAAATCTTTGCGAATTTTACGCAGGATAGTTGAGTCAGGCAACATCGTCTTTCGGGCGATACAAGTCCACTTTTCATCGGCCTTTTCAGGTCTCACCGACTCAACATCAAATTTCTTTTCGTAGATGCTTACGCAAGCTTTGGCTTCATCGTGCGCGACGGCGAAGTGTAGCGTAAAAGCAATTTCTTGCGGTTTGGACATATCGATACCGGCTTTGGCCAACTGTTCAATCTGCAACTGGTCGGGATCTGCAGGTTGATAAAGTCCGAACGAATGAGAAATACCCAGCACAAAAAACAAAGCGACTGCTAGTCGAGCCTTCATGTTTGATCGCTCCTCGTTGATTCAAATTCCTTCGCCATCAGATCCTGATCCCATCCACGCTTCTTTATTTACGACATATGGCATCTGCGTTATGTCGCCGCCATAATTTTTTTCCAGAATATCCATCAGCCCTTGAATGCATCGTCCAGCCATGCCCTTGTCAGGATCAGTAGAAAGCCTGGTGATGCGTCCGGCGCTGGCAAAATGATGAAATAGACGGCAGCGATCTTCAATTTCCGGATCAAGCAACGGCGAATCTGCCGGCAGAGGTTCTTTTTCAAAGACGTCCAGAGCAGCTCCTGCGATCCAGCGTTCTTTGAGCGCTTTCGCCAGAGCTTTTTCGTCGACCACCGGGCCGCGGGCGGCATTGATCAGGTAGGCATCCTTGCGCATCAGCTTGAGCGTGCGCTCATTGATCAAGTGGTACGTCGGCGATTTACCTTCGCGCACCAGCGGCACGTGCAGGCTAACGTAATCAGCCTCGCCCAGCGCTTCTTCCAGGCCAACGTATTTGATCCAGTTCTTTTCCTTCACCATGCCGAGTTTTGCCCGCAGGTCCATCACTTGCTGAACATGGGCGGCAAACAGATGGTTTTGGTAAACCGGATCGTAACACAGCACATTCATGTCAAAGCCAATGCATTTCTTGATCAGCGCCAGGCCAATGCGTCCGGTGCCGATCACGGCAATGGTTTTGCCGGAAAGCTCATCGCCCAGGAAGGGAAGAAACGGATGCCACGCGCCCCACTTCTGGTCACGCACCATCTTCTCGCTGTCCCACATGCGGCGTGAGAGCGTGCCCATCATTAGGAAAGTGAATTCGGCTGTCGCGTCATTCAGGACTTCCGCAGTATTGGTGAATGGGACCTTGTAGCGATTGGCGTCGGCGCGATTGATATTGTCAAAGCCGACCGCGATCTGCGAAACAACCTTCAGTCTGCCTTTGCCCGCTTCAAACACTTCCGCATCAATGGGATCACGCAATGTGGTAATGAGCCCGTCAATACCAGATCTAACCTTCTCCACGATCAGGTTTTTCGGTGGCGCTTCCGGTCCAGGATAAATCTCGAGCTCATAACCTCGTTCGCGCAGGAGATTTTCTGCTGCGTCACCGATATGACAAGTGGCGTATACCCTAAATTTATTTGACATGAACAATTTTTTGCCGCAGATTCCCGCAGATGAACGCTGATCGGAAATACCGCTTTAATTTTTTATTCTATTTCAGCATCAGTAAGTGCCAAGATCTGCGATTGACAAACAAAATGCGGCAACATTGAAGTTGCCGCCTTAAAAATTGAATTTCAGATCCAATTCTAATTTTGATCTGCCTTTATCTGCGTAATCTGCGGCGACCGTTTCTGCGGCTACAGGTTCTTCTCAGCCCAGTTGCCAATGCGCTTGAGCGCTTCGTCCAGGTTCTCCATGGAGTTGGCGATGCTGAAGCGCAGATAGCCTTCACCGAACGCGCCGAATGCAGTACCGGAAAGACATGCCACGCCGGCCTCATTCAGCAGCGCTTCTGCCAGCTTCTTGGATGTCCATCCAGTCTTTTGTACGTTGGGGAAAGCATAGAACGCGCCGTGCGGCAGGCGGCAGCTGAAGCCTTTGATGTTGTTCAAACCGGCGATGAACTTATCGCGCCGCGAGTGGAACTGCTCACGCATATGGTCCACTGATGCCTGATCACCCTTGAGCGCTTCCAGGCCTGCAACCTGAGTAAAGCTGGCGCTGCATGAATTCACGTTAGTCATCAGCCGGCCAAACTGCGCGGCCAAGTCTTTGCGCATTACACCATAGCCCAGGCGCCAGCCGGTCATGGCATAGGTCTTTGACCAGCCATCCAGCATAATTACGCGGTCTCTCCAGCCGGGCAGCGACATCAGTGAGTGGTGGCGGCCTTCAAAAATCAGGCGGCTGTAGATTTCGTCGGAGAGCACCATAATGTCGCGATCGCCAATGGCCGCCGCGATATCTTTTACGTCTTGCTCTGTCACCACGCTGCCCGTGGGATTGTGCGGTGAATTCAGCACAATCAGCTTGGTGCGATCAGTGATCAAGTCTGCCAGCTCGTTAGGATCGAGGCGAAAATCTTTTTCTTCCCGCATTTGCAGCGGCACTGGCTTTGCGCCGGTGAAGTTGATCAGGGATTCATAAATCGGAAAGCCGGGGTTGGGATAAATTACTTCGTCGCCTTCTTCCACCAGCGCGGTAAAAGTAAAGTAGATCGTCGGCTTGCCGCCGGGCACGATCACCACTTCGTCCGCGGTTACAGGCACGCCATGCGTTCGTGTAACTTCTGCGGCCACGGTTTCACGCAACGCCGGCAGTCCGGCCGATGGTGTGTAATGCGTAAATCCCTTGTGGATAGCGTCCACTCCGGCTTCAATCACGTTAGCCGGTGTGTCAAAATCCGGTTCGCCGATTTCCAGATGAATAATGCTTCTGCCCTGGGCCTCAAGCGCTCGGGCTTGGGCCAGGGTTTCAAATGCGGTTTCCGTTCCCAGGCGGGCCATACGTTTGGCCAGCCGCAATTCTGTTGGCGTAGTAACTGGGGTCATTTTTATCTCTTTTTAGAATTCAGATTACTCGTTGACCGCTTGTTCCTGGCTTTGCGATCGCAACACGTGCGCCACTGTGTAAGGCACGCGTCGTTGAGGTTCCTGGAAGTTGCGTACCTGTAGGTCGCCCAGCAGGCCCAGCGCCAGCATCTGCCCGCCAAACACGATCAGCACAGCGGCGGAAATCAACAAGGGACCGTGCTCGCCCATTACGCTGATGTGCCAGATCAACTTCGATAGCATCATCCAGAAGGCAATGCCCATTCCGCCTAGCAGTGAAAGCATGCCCACCGTGCCAAACAGGTGCAGGGGGCGATACATATATTTC
>JASLFF010000756.1 GCA_030150795.1 Terriglobales bacterium
GGGTCAGCACCACCACGGAGGCCGAAGAGGCCTCCACCGGGACTGATTCCGTGGTGACTTCAACTACTTCCGGCTTGGCGTGAATCTCCGGTTTAGAGGGCGGCGCAGGCGTTTGCGACTGGCACCACAGGTTGGTGGTCCGGGTGATGAGCGCCAGCAGCACAACCACCGCCGCAATACGGATTGGGTTTCGCAATGGAATCAGTGTCATCAATCGACTTTCATGCGTGCACGGTAAGCACCGCGCCTGCTGCCTGTTCGAGTTGGACCAAGTCTGCATCGCTGAATTGGCGTTGATCGCTATAGGCAATGCCGACAATGGCAGAAATCTCTCCGGACGCGCCCCTGACCGGCAACGCAACAGCGGCTGCGGCGTCCACGGCTTTGGCCCCTGGCCGCACTGCGCCTGAAGTGTCGTCCTTTAAATTGCAGGTCTGTACAGGGACGCCCTGCACCAGTGCCTGTCCCGCCATGCCCTTCCCTGGAGGCACCCATTCCACTATCTCCTGAACTTTGGGTGGAATGTTGACGGCAGCAATCAGCTCCAGACCAGTTTTTTCCTGAGCCTGAACGTGCCAGTGTACTGTGCCGGCAACCGCGCCCTGTGCGGCGACGAACTTTTTCAACCAGTCTTGAATGTGGTCCTGAATCATTGGCTTCCCTTCGTCAGATGGGCGACGTTCTTTGTCGATCCACAAAACATCAAAGCGCCTGGCGCTCTTTTTATGGCTGAAAACCTTCCGTCATCCACTGCTGAAACAGCTTGATCTGGTCGGCACTAAATGGAGGAAAAGGTGGAGGCGGCATGTTCGGTGCGCTGATCTGGCTGTAGATCATCGAGGCGTTCGCCTTGACGTCCTCATATTTCGTCAGGTCAAGGCGCCACAACATGGGGCCGCGGAATTCATAAAACATCGGCACAATATCTTTTTGGAAAGAAACAGTCGCCATACTTCATGCCTCCATAGAATCCGGAAAAACTTCCACAAGCTGCCTGCGGATCATCATGGTATTCATGCCATCAACATGCGTATTCCAAGTGCGCACAAGAGAGCTCCGGCGGCGAACTCCACGCGTCCGGGAATAAAACGACGCAGCCATGCGCCAAAGTACAGACCGATGCATGACATGGCTGCACTGGTAAGCCCGATGATCAGGGCCGAAAGCAGTACCGGTAGATGCATGGAACCCAAGCCAACTCCCACCAGAAGGTTATCGAGGCTGAGCGACAGCGGAAGTCCAAAGAGCACGCCCCGGCTTTCAGCGACTTCGGAGACATCCTGTTTACGCAGCGCGAGTACGATCACTGCCAGCCCGCATAGCAGCACGGCCACTGGTCCGGCCACGGCGGCGGCGCGGCCAAGAGTTACGAGCAGCAGGTGGCCGATTGCCAGTCCGGCTAGCGGCGCCAGAGTCTCGCAGGCGCTGAACGCCAGCGCAAGCAGTTGCTTGCGCGCGCGTCCCATGGGCAAAAGCCCGAGCGATGAGCACACCTGCAAATTGTCGAGTCCAGCCACTACGCCGAGAAGCAAAACAGCGCCGAGCATAAGATCCCTCAGGGTTTCAATGTGTAGATACGCAGAACGCCGCCGCCCTTTTTGCCGAACACCAGCGCTCCCGCTACCACAAAGTTGCCGGAGACTGCCGGCCCAAGACAATAACCGTAGCCCCCGTTGAATCCTCCAGTTTGTTCTCCCAGCCGGTCTTGCCAAAGCATCTTGCCGGTCCTGGCGTCGAACGCATAGACCGCTACCAGCGAAGTGGAGCAGAACACCACGTCATTGACTACGGCTGGAGAGCTTAGACCAGACTCACCGGGGGTTGTGTACATAGGCGGACGTGCGTTCTTGTAGCGGTATGGATCGTGATTGTCCATGGGCCACGCATCTTTGAGAGTGGCGCAATCCAGAGCGCGGAGAAATGGGGTTGTTGTGAAGTCAATACCGGGGGAGACAGTGTGATAGTTGTTGCCGCCCACACCAATAAAAACCCGTCCTAGCCGCGGATGTACCGCAGGCGTGCTGTACGTCCCATAAAAATTTTCCCAGTCAACTTCATCCGACTGTGTGTTCGGCACGTTTGGATCAAGCTGGGTCTCGGTGTTCTCATTCACGTGCGGGTCTACGGTGGGGATTTGCTTGCCGTCATTGTAGTAAGGCAAAAGCTGGCGCGGCGGCAGAAGCAGCTTGAGGGAATCGGCATCCAGAAGAAAGAAACCGCCGTTCTTGCATCCTGCCGCCACCACGCGCCGGCCCTTGAGGGTAATCAGCGTGGGCGAACCTCCAAAATCCACGTCGCTGTCCGTCGCGCGGTAACTGCTTTCCGGTGGCGCCTGAAAAAACGCCTTGTAAGCGCCGGTGGCAGCATCGAGCGAGAGAATTCCATTGGAGAATCCATTGGTCGGCAGCACGCCATCCGGCGCAGGGTTTCCAGTGGCGCAATAGAGGCGGTTCAGTGAAGCATCATAAGCAATCGAAGACCAGACCGAGCACCCGCGCACTGCGGGATTTACCGGTCCGGCGGTAAACGGCGGCGGCGGTGGCCCTCCCTGGAACAGCACCGCAGGCGGCAGCACGTTCGGCGCATTGGGGACGCCCTGATTGAATTGGCAGGTGCAGTAGATCCACTTCACATTACCGGTCTGCGCATCCAGGCAGAAGACAAAGCCGAACAGCGCCGGGTTCTCGCCTTCTCCAATGCCGACATAGACATTACCATTTACCACAACCGGCGAACTCCAACCTGCGGCCGGAGGATCGCCCACGTTCCATAGAAGCGTGTTTGAGACTGGTTGATTGTGCGCCATGTCGCTGTGGCGCAGATCGGTGATCCAGACCGGCTTCAGCGTTTCCTGATCCAGACAATAGAGCTTTCCATTGAAGGCACTGAAATAGATTTTGCCGCCGGTCACCGCCGGAGTGCAGCCCATGCCCATGAAGCCGTGGCTATCGCCTTCTGGCGGCGCGATGGCCCACTCGAACTTCCGCTCAATGCGCCCGGTTTTGGCTTTGATCTTGAGGAAGGTGCCGCCGGTGGCACCCGCCGCCTCTTTGCTGTTGGCCAGCCCCACATATATGTAGCCGTCGACAATCGCCGGCACTGACAATACCGGCCCCGGAATCGGAACATCATGAAGCAATTTCAGCCTCGCGACATTCTTGCTGGTAATCCCGCTGCCCGTCACCAGCCCGGTGTGCGCCGGATCACCGTGAAACATCCACCAGTTCGACGTGCTCATGCCTTGCTCCTGCCTTGCCTGAATTCCCAAGTTATTTGCGGATGCGTCTCGCGCATTTCCCGTTTAGTCATTCACCGGGCGATACTGAAAGCTGGGCCCCGCATAAAGACCGTTGCCCACTTCAATCGTTGTTAGATAGCGGACTTGCAATTTCATTGACTCCATCAACTGCACGGCCGGTGCAATTCGATCTGGCTGGCCATTGAACACGTGGTGCAGCGACTTGAGCATGCTGGTATAGGTGAAATTGAAATTGTTGTTGGTGTCAGCCGCCTGGCTGCCCGCGGGATAGTCCGAAGCCTTGGGATTAGTCACCAAACGCGTTACCCCTTTCGGATCGAAGGGAATCGGATCGCCTCCATAGACAAACGCCGGTTCGCCAGGATGCGGATTAAGATTCCTGATCAGCGTTTTTCCGTAATAGATTTCCGCGAAGCGATAGTAGTGTGCCGGAGCGTCTTGCGGGTCCAGCGGCGAAGTGGTGGTGCCTTCACCTTGCTCCACAATCAGATTGATCGCCTGCACCGCCGACTCGACATCAGTGACCGCGATGAGGTCAGTAAAGCCCGCAGTCAATTGCTTGCGCCGGTCCCCTGTAAATATGTTGCGGCGTTTCGATATCTCAACGATTTCTTTCTTAATGCGGTCGTAGAACATGCCGATGGTCTTGCGGGGAGGAGCCGCGGCCAGCATGTCTTCACGCACCGGGAAGTTCAGTGGATCCTCCGGTTCTTCTATCACCATGAACGTGTCCTTCACCAGTGGCTTGGTGAATCCGCTTAGCCCAACAATCAGGCCGTGTTCCACGGAACCCGGCAGGGGCCCTGGATACCGCGGTATGAATTTTGCGCGGTCAATCACCGGCTTGCCCCCAATGGCGTTGAGAGTGTTGCACGCCAGGGACATGTGCAACATCTCCTCCTGGACGATGGAGAGGATGAGCGTATAAATCGAGGCGTTCCTGGCCGGATCGAGCGAATAGAGCGCATACAGATATGGAGGTATGGTGGAATGCTCCAACTCAATCGCGAGTTGCAGGGCCCGGTGCAGCCCTTCAAGCGTCTTATCAAAGTTGGAAAAAACTTCGGGCTTAAGTTGAATCATGCTTTGCCCCTTACTCTTTCAGGAACATGAGCGTCTCAAAGCGCCGCCAGCCTGTTGCCGGTAAGCGGAACGTACATCAAAAAGAGGATACAAGTGCAGCCTTCGCGGAAGATGAGAAAGCTTGCCGATATGGCAGGCATGCACAGCTTCGTCAACCAGGCGCGCAGCATTTTTGCGGTGAAGATTGAAGTCAGCCTCTGCAATTTCGGGCATACGCCTGAATCCTGCAAAAGGGACAAAGTCGT
>JASLFF010000757.1 GCA_030150795.1 Terriglobales bacterium
CTGCAATTCCTGTTGCGCGACCTCACAGGTCTTGCCAAAGCCAACGATTCCGGGAACGTTCAGCGTGCCGGACCGCAATCCATTCTCATGGCCGCCACCATCGACTAAAGGAACAAGCTGCGCGGCAGCGTTTTGGCGCACGTAAAGCGCACCACAGCCTTTTGGCCCGTAGAGCTTGTGCGCTGTCAGGGAAGCCAGGTCAAGGTTGGCGTGATTGACATCAAGTGGGACTTTGCCGAGCGCCTGTACCGCGTCTGAATGAAAGAGCACGCCTCGGTCGCGGCAAAGGCGGCCGATTTCCTCAATAGGTTGAAGTACGCCGATCTCATTATTGGCCGCCATGATGCTGACCAGGATCGTCCGATCAGTGAAGGCGTCTTTCAGTTGATCAAGATCGATAAGGCCGTCGCTGCCAACGTGCAGATAGGTGACCCGGCAGCCCATCTTTTCCAGATGCCTGCAACTATCAAGAACGGCTTTGTGTTCCGTAACCGCGGTGATGATGTGCTCACCTTTTTCTCGACAGCCTTCCGCCACGCCTTTCAGCGCGAGATTGTCGCTTTCGGTGGCGCCTGAGGTGAATACGATTTCGTGCGGAGATGCGCCAATGGAAGCAGCGATCTGGCGACGGGCTTTTTCAACTGCTGCAGCTGCTTCCCAGCCAAAGGAGTGACTATTGCTGGCGGCATTGCCAAAGCGACCGGTAAAAAAAGGCATCATTGTTTCCAGCACGCGCGGATCCAAGGGCGTGGTGGCGTGGTTATCGAGATAAATAGGAAACTTGATTGTGCCGGAAGAAATGCCGTTGTTGCTCATCAAAGACAATTTTACTAAAAGCGGCAGGATTTGATTTCATGGGACAAATAAAAAAGCCCGCCAGCGAACTGGCGGGCCGAAGGGGCAAGGACGGTTAGAACCTGAGGGTTCCACCAAAGTTGATGCGCCGGGTTGCACCGTTAGACCCGGGGTAAGTGGTATTGGTGAGTGAAGGATCGCCAAAGCCAGTGAATTGCTGGTGCTGGCCGGCATCTTCAATGAACGCATCCACGCTCTGGAAGTTCGGGTGGTTCAGCGCGTTCAACATGCTCATGCGGAATTCAAATGAGGCGTGCTCGCCCAATTTGACCCGCTTGAACACGGAGAAGTTGGCGGTGTTGGTGATCGCATCCTGCGAGAGGTTGCGAGCAGTGTTACCGAACGGAGTGCCGAACACTGACTGGGCCGTGCCGGCATTGGTAATGTAACGGACCTGGCTGCTGGTGACCGGGACTACGGCGCAAGGCAATGGATTGCCGAGCGAGTCGGTAGCGCCTTTGCCGCAATTCTCACCCATTGCAGTCAAGCTGAGCAGTTGCGTGGCCGGAGCCGCGCAGGCGCCGCCTGCCGTAGGTTCAAACAGAGCGCAAGCATCGCCAGCGAAAATGCCCACAGCGGTTGCCGGAGCGCTCGTGCTGCCGAGGAATGGACGAGCCGTATCGAACCCTACGAATGCACCCAGGAACCCGATGTCATAGGGGTTGCCGGTCGCAGTTAAAAAGGCCGAGAAAGCCTGGACCGGTGTATAGCGCTGGCCGGAAGCCAGAATGTAGTTTCCGGAAAACGCCCAACCGCCAAGCACGTGTCCAGCCAGACCATGCTGCTCTTTGAAGAACGGCAGTTCTTCAGTGAACAGGATTGACCACTGGTGCGGGATATCCAGACCGGAGAAAGAATGTTCAGCAGTTGTGGTGTTGAACGGGTTCTGTGCCCAGGTTGTGGTGTTGCCACCCGCGCCGGTCGAGAAGATCTCCGACACGTTGTCCAAGGTCTTGGAGTAGGTGTAAGCGCTTCTGATCGTGAGCTGTTTGAACAACTGGTTGGCACGGAATTCAATTTGCGCACCGTTATAGTCGGAATAACCGCCATTGTTGCGCGTGCGGGTAATGCCGAGGTTGCAATTCTCGCGGCCTACAGCGGCAGCAACAACCGCATTGGCTGCGGGGCAGGCAGTGACGCCGGCCGGGATCAAGTTAGGAGCTACAGCCTGCAAGCCGGCAACATCAGGGTTGCCGTTGATGGACTGGAACAGGTTCTGGCCACGGTTGCCTACGTAACGGGCTTCGATGGCTGCTTTCTTGGTGAGCTCGCGCTCCATGCCAAAGCTCCAGGAATGGACTCTGTCCGGCCCGAAGTTGGGTGACATGGTTGTGTCATTGAATTGCCGCGGATCAAATACGCCAGTTTGCAGGAGGCTGGCATAAGCCGACCGTACAGCAGGTCCCGTGCCATTGCCGGGCAGCGGCTTGGTGCTTGCAGCCGCGCCAGCAAAGGACTGCAGGAATACGGCTGGAGCAGCAGACGACATGTTGATGTAAATGTTGTAGAACGGCGGGTCATAGAGCAAGCGGTAGCCGCCGCGGAATGTGGTCTTGCCATGTCCCGTGAGGAACCCACCCCACTGAGGTGAATAGGCAAATCCCACGCTTGGGCCAAAGCTATTCTTGGGTGCCGGGAAAACCGGGTATGAACGCACTCCCTGAAGCGGGATAGGCTGGCCGATTACGTTTGCGCCAGCAGTTGTGGTGGCTGAGCTGGTAGTGGCCCACAGTGCTGTTGCAGGATTGCTTTCACGCGGGACTTCCAGCTGGTTGAACAGGTTAGCCGGCTGGCCATAATACGACCAGGTCAGACCCAGGTTCAGGGTGAGGTTGCGACCGATCTTCCAGTCATCTCCGCCGTACAGGAACGTGTCGTGCTCGCGGAAATCCAGCGAAGGATCGCCAGAGGCAAGCTGCACACGGTTAGGAGTGTTGGTCACAAAGGTCGACCAACTGGAGTAGCGGAAAGCACCATCAAGAGCAGGAAGGAAGATGTTGGGCGAACGCTGGTAGGTGTAGTTCACACCAGCCTTCAGGGTGTGCTTGCCCATAACATAGTTCCAGTTGTCCTGACCCTGCCAGGTATTCACGATACGGCTTTGGGGCAGGTTAGTGGCTGCGCCGACGGAGAGGAAACCCGTGGCCTGGAAGGTAACTTGGGTAACTGCCTGATCAACCGCGTTTGCCGTGGGAACCGTACCCAGGCTGTTGCCGCCAAAGTCCACATTCAGGCGGTTGAAGCCTACGCGCGCTTCATTGACCATTCTGGAAGACAGGTTGTGGGTCCAGCCGACCAGGATTGCCTGGCTAAGAGCCGGCACGTTGGTTGGATAACCAGCGGCTGAGCAATTTGCGCATTCATCGAGGTTGAAGTTGTTACCGCGATTGAAGATATAGCGGGCCATCAAGGTGTCGCTGCCCATCTGGTAGTCAACACGATTCGTGAAGTTAAAACCGTGGAATGGAGTTGGGAGGATGCGGGTTACGCCGCCGAATTGGACCGGTCCGCAACCAGCCACCGTAACGTTCTCAATGTTCGTCGGGAACGGATTGCCACCGGAGATGGCGAACGGCCCCGTTTTTGCGAAAATTCCCAATGCCGTGCTGGTTGGGAAGCAAGAACTCAATTGCGCCAAGCCAGCCGGGGTTGGAGTCCGAGCGGAGGTGGAATAGATGGTGTCCGTCGAAATGATTTCTTCATCAAAACCGCCGAACATGAACAGCTTGTTCTTCACAATCGGTCCGCCAATAGTGAACCCGGCAAACTCGTCATTCAGCCGAGGTTGTTTGGTCAGCGGATTTCCATTCGCGTCCGTCGTAAACGGTAGCGTGCCATCGCCAGTATTCTTCTGGAAGTTGTTCAGGGAGTTAAGAATCGAATTGTTCTCGTTCCCGTAAATGCTTCCATGCCAGGCGTTGCCACCGGACTTGGTGATGATGTTGACCACGGAACCGGCATTGCGTCCGTACTCAGGACCAAACTGGTTGGTGACCAGAACGTACTGCTGAACGAATTCGGCATCGCTAACGAAAAGGCCGGGGCCGGCGACGCTGTTATCGTTGTTGTTCTGACCGTCAATCTGCTGGTCATTGTTGCGGCCACGCAGGCCGTTCACGGAAAAGCCGAAGCCGCCGTTGGTGTTGGAGAAAGAGTTGTCGCGGACGGAAACCACGCCCGGAACAAAGAGGGCCAGGTTGTCAAGGCCTTCATTTTCCTGCACGCCAGCGAAAGTAGAGAGGGTGGTGCCGGCGAATGTGTTGGTTACCTGGGCATTGTTTGTTTCGATAAGCGGAGCATCGGCGGTAACTTCAACCGTCGTGTTGGCTTCGCCGACCGTCAACTTGATTGCGCCCAGATTGCTGTCGCGCGCCGTTACCAGAACGTTATTTTGTACGGCGGTCTTGAAACCAGTGGCGGAAACTTCAACTTTGTAGTCGCCAACCGGGATCAAGTTAAAGTGGAATAGGCCGGAGCCATCGGTGGTGGTAGTCAGCGGGGCGCCTGTGGCAGTGTTCGTTGCCTTTACTTGAGCGCCTGAGACAACCGCGCCTTGTGGATCAGTAACTGTGCCGGAGATTGAACCCTTCAGCACCTGACCAAAAGACGGGATGCACAACGCCAAGCATGTGGCGACCAGTATTAATTTGTCGCGCAGTTTACGATTCATCCTTTGCATCTCCATAGTTTTTCAGTTTTGAGAGCACACAACACATGGCCAGTCACGCACCGGACATGTGTTATCAGTGGAATGTATTGCAACTTGCGTTCCTTCACTGATCGATATTTGTTATCAATGAGTTACAGCGGGAATATGCAAGCCAAATCCGGAATAGTGGATTTCAGGCAGGCTTATATTCAAAATTTGGAAGATACTGCGGTTTTACCGTGATTCCGGAGAAAAGCTGGGCAAATCCACTGGCCGATCAGACATACGGAAGCGCGTCCGGAAGTGCTCTGAAATCAATGAGACAGCGTCTTTGTTTCGTTGGGGATCCTGTTGGATTAAGTACTTCATGGCTTCTACCAACAGCCGCTGTCCTTCCACATAGCGCGGGTCGGGCTTCCGCGGCTTTGTCTTACGGCGGGCTGGATCCGGCATTTCCGGCTTGATGGGTAGAGTTAAGACTTTGGCCACAGATACACCTCAATCCAGCTTATTCAGATGCTGCCACCGGCCCCATATGCGCCACAAAAGCCGGTTAAATGACGGGACATTTCATCACAGACCGCTCAGCCAAGGTCTTGGATCCAGTACCTTAGTCTCGTCCTCTCGATTTTACCCCTTCGAGCCGACCCGCGCTATCAAAGTTTTTCTTATTGGGGCTTTACGGTCTTCGTATTGCTGTTCGTTTGCAGGCGGAATACGTCATCCTGAATCTTGTCATTGAGCTTCATTCTGCTGTAGTGGGCCACACGATAGTCGCCCGAATGCTCAAAGAACTGTTGTTTCAGCAGTACATCACGCTCCGGATCAATCCATAAAATGATCCTGTTGTAAGTCTGTAGCACTTTTTCCTTTTTGGGAGTCAAATCCAGCTTGGCGGTCCTTACGCCGTCCACCGTTTCCCAGTCATCCATCTTTACGGCATAGTCACGTTGCAATTCGTCGCCACTCGCGCCAAAACCCAGGCTCAAAAAAGCTTCCACGTCCGACTTGTTCTGGCCCACGTTCCGTTCCGTTACCTGGTTGATTTTCTTTTCAAAGATTTGCAGCTTTCCGTCTTTGTAGACGACCTGTTTCGGCGCCGGTCCGCCAATATCAAATGCCGCATCCACGCCCTTCTTTTCCCGGCGAAAATAAATGCGCCCTTTCTGCGTGTCGGTATCGTCCGTCAACTTCTGATATGACTGAAACTCAAAATCTCCCTGCGCTGACTTAAATCGCGTAGACGACTGGTTCATCTTTGCCAGCACCGTGGCAAGGTCGCCGCTTGCGGCGGCCGAAGGCTTCGATTCGGTAGTTTGTGCCGGCGCAGCTTGCGGTGCTGGGGGCTTCGCCGCACCCTGGGCAACGCCCGTTCCCGAAAACATTGCCATGCTCACAACAGAAGCTGCCAGCGCATATGACATGCTCTTGAATAACGCTGCCGCTGAACGAATAAGGTTGTGGTTCATCAATGATTTGTTCGCTTTCTTAAGCGCTCGCTTCTTTTGAAGACTTGGATGCGTTCTAAAGATAAACCTGCCGCCTGTACCCGGTTAACTTGATCTTGGTCATCCGGAGATAACGGCAGGCATGGTTGTCAACTCATGCCTGTCGCCTCCGCTCCAGTTTGGGCAAAGGCCGATTGCTGCACGTATCATAGCGAATTTGCTGGATGTTCCTGAAGTCGTGATTTTGAGCACAAAAAAGCCCGCCGGACGAACCGGCGGGCGAGGAGCATTAGAGGAAGCTAGAACCTGAATACGCCTCCAACATAAAAACGGCGGCTGGCAGCCAGATTCGATCCCGGAATGGAGTCGCCGGTGAGTTGTGGAAGCGCAAACGCGTTTCCAAAGGTGTTCGTGCCGGCATTCTCCACAAACGGATTGACGGTCGCGAAGTTCGCGTGATTGAGAGCATTCAGCGCAGTAAAGCGGAACTCGAAAGAGGCCCGCTCGTTGAACTTGACCTGCTTGGTCACGCTGGCGTTGAGGAAGTTAAGAGGAGCATCGCGGCCGATATTGCGTGGCGCATTGCCGAAAGGCGTACCGAAGACGGTTTCGGCAACGCCGGTGTTAGCAATGTACCGCACTTGGCTGTTGGTCACAGGCGTTACAGTACTAGTCGCGCCGTTCAGTGCGTTCAGGCTGATAAGTTGTGTGGTAGCAAGTGCGCAACCAGCGCCAAAGAGATTACAAGCGTCGCCTGCGAAGATTCCCACGCTATCAACCGGAGCAGAGCTATTCGCCATAAACGGACGAGCAGGAGATACGCCGGAGTTGAAGTTGGCATTGAAGCCGTTGTCAAAGTAATCTCCAGCCGCAGTCAGCTGAGAGAAAACAATGGTTTCCGGGCTGAATGTCTGCCCGGATTCCCAAATGTATGAACCAGACATTGACCAGCCGCCCAGCACATGCCCCAGAATCCCATGTTGTGGTTTGAAGAACGGCAGCTCTTCCACTGCGCTCACTGAGAAGGTATGGGGAATATCCAAACCAGACAACGAGTATTCCCCTGAACCTGTGTTCAACGCGTTTTGTGCGATTGAGAACGTAGTTCCTCCGCCAAATGTGCTGAAGATTTCACTAACGTTATCAAGCGTTTTGCTGAAGGTGTAGCCGGCACGCAGGGTCAGCTGGTGGAATAGATTGTTAGCGCGGAACTCGGTTTGAAGCGCATTGTAATTGGAAAAACCGGAGTTGTTGCGGGACAAGAGAATTCCTTCATTGCAATTGACGCGGCCAACTGCAACCGGATCAAACGCGCTTCCC
>JASLFF010000762.1 GCA_030150795.1 Terriglobales bacterium
CCCAAAAAGAGTCAGAGATTGAGGTGAAAGGGAAGCAGAAGTCGGTGGCTGGGAAGAAGAAGCCTCCGAAACGGGCAGCGTGAAGAACTGCAAAAACCTTGAAACACGGAGGAACGGAGGCAACGGAGGAGATTAAGGTAGGTCGAATAGACGTTGTTGCTTAATACCGGTCAAAAGATATCCTGATACCTGTTCCCACCGCCCCGTTGGCGTGTTTGTTCCCTCGTGTTTCGAGGGTAGCTGCGGGGACGGCGGGCTGATTGTGAAACAAACCTTGCTGTTACAATAAATCCTTCGCAATAATTCTGCGTTTTGGCGTTCAACCGGTAGCACCGGTGGAGTTTGAATGAAGGTAAGTTTCAAGGCAATGTGGCTGCTGGCCAGCTTGTGCGTTCTCATGGTACTGGCAGTGGGCTGCAATGACACTTTAAGGCAATTTATTGTTCCGGTCCCGTCCCCTACAGGTGATCCTGGCAGACTGGCGCACGCAGTCGTTTTATCGACGAATCCTGGCGTGCCGCCGGGCAACGGGTCGGATATGCACGTTAACGTTTCCGGGGACTCAAGTGTCGGGATTGTCCCCGTGGGCGTCAATCCTGTTTTTCTGGGTAAAACCTCGAATCAGGCCTTCATCATTAACAGTGGCGATTCCGGGGCGGGAATTCCTGCCACGGTTTCAATCTATATAGCCCTGCTTCCAACAAGTAACCTTTCCACGGTCACGTTGCCCCCCACAAGCTCCGGACCGGTGGCGGGCGCCACCAGCAGCAGCGGTAATATCTACATCGCCAATCGTTCGAGCAATAACGTGGACTTGATTGCCGCCAGCGTTTTTGCTGTTACATCGTCCATTGCTGTGGGCACTGAACCGGTGATGATCGCCGGTAATGGCGCGAACAATAAAATCTTTGTGGTGAACCACGGCAGCAATAACGTTACGGAGATCTCAACGGTCGACAATACGGTGATTAAGACCATTCCTGTTGGTTCGCAACCAATCTGGGCCGTAATGAGCGCAGACGGACTGTTTGTATTTGTGGTGAACCAGGGCGATGGGACCGTGAGCGTAATCGACACGTCCCTGGATATTGTTTTGCCTTGTGTTGTCGGCCCATCGTGTCCATCAGGAAATGCGATCAAAGTCGGGACTACGGCTGCGTCGTCACCGAACTTTGCTTTCTATGAGCCCACGCTGAAACGCGTATATGTGAACAATACGGGTGAGCAATCTGTCACGGTCATTAAGGCGAATGGCATCGATCTTGGCTCGAATCCCCAGGTGCTGCCCTCAAAAATAGCGGACATTCCCGTCTCAGGGTTTCCGACGTCGGTTGCGGCACTGAGTGACGGCACCAAAGCGTATGCGGCGTTGGGGCAATGTCCGGCAGGAGTGAATCACCTTACGCTTCCTGATCCTGCTTCTACCAGCAATGCCAGCCATTGTCCCGGCAATCTGGTCAGCGTGATTGATGTAGTTGGGCTGCGCGAAACAGGAACGATCGGCGTTGGCCCAGGCGCGGTTTCTATAGACGCTTCATCTGACGCCTCGCGCGTTTATGTCATCGGCGCCAATGACATCACCACCGTACGCGATGACGTGCACGCGCCCAACTGTACTGATGCGGCCTGCCTGCCCGGCCCAGTGCAGCCGGATAGGACTTTCCCAACACCTTCAATCTCCGTTATCAACACCACTACAAACGCGGTTTTGGTGACTCCGGTAAATCCCGGCGTGGTGAATCGTCCGCTTCCTACGTTTCACGTTCCGCAGAAGGACCCAACGTGTGTTCCCACAATTGATCCCAATTTCAATGATGACGTACCGCTGCCTTGTCCGTTGCAAAATCCTTTTGTGGTTCACACCTTCCCATAAGCGCGTGACAGAAAAATGTTGAGAATAAAAGGGCAGCTTTTTAGGCCGCCCGTTTGGAGTCGCTAGGAGAAGGAGAATTGTGGTTTAGTTGTCCGTTCGACGCTTGCGGTTATAGCGCATCGCAATGTTCATGAAGATGTTTCCGCTGTCCGTGTCAAAACACATCACCAGCGCTTCCTGGTCTTCACTGCTTTTTTCGCCAAGTTCATCGGCATGGATTACAGGCGGATAAATCTTGAACTTGAATCCCTGATCGTTGAGAGCGGTAATGGCGCTGCCAATCACCATATTGGCCAGTTCGCACACTGTTTCACGCGCCACTTCATCGCTTTCAGGAACAGGCGATCCTGTAAGATAGCTCGCTACCTTGGCTGCGGTCGGCGTATCGATATCGAAAATAATGCGGCCTTCGATATCGCCCTTAATCGTCACCATGGAAGCGATGCCTTTGCGGCGATATGCCTCTTCGTCCATGGTTACGTCTCCCATGCGTGTGGCGCATTTCAGTGTTTCCGCCAGCACGGCATCGGCCGCGTTGATGAACGGCTGAATCAGTTCAATCTTCATGACGTCTCAGCTTTCCTGGGCAGTTGGTGTGGCAACAGCCGCGTCATCGCCCATTACGTACTTGATGACTTCGTAAAGTATTTCCGACTTCACAGGCTTCTGGACAAAGTGGCGCGCGCCCTTTTGCAGCGCGGCAACAATGTTTTCCTGGTAGCCGACGGAAGACACCATGACAATGCGAGCATTCGGATGCGAACGCACAATGCGCTCCGCCGCCTCAATGCCTTCCATCTGTGGCATGGTAATGTCCATCAGCACCATATCAGGCGTAGTGCGGTCGTATTCCGTGATGGCGGTGCAGCCATCGCCGGCTTCGCCCACAATTTCGCCGCCGAAAGCTTCAACCATCTTCGCTACGTTCTTGCGCGCGAAGACAGAATCGTCTACCACCAGATAGCGGATCGGCATGCCGTCCTTGCGAATCAAAATTGGAAATGTTTCCATAACTATTCTCCTTGCGACTCCGACTAAACTTTTACCACTGCTCGAGCAATTTTTTCCGGATTGCACTGCATCGCCAGCGTATTGGCCAGCATATCCAACGGAACAATGCGCATTGCATGTCCGCGTTCCACGGCTGCCTTGGGCATGCCGAACACCGTACAGGAGTCTTCACTCTGTGCAATGGTCAGCGCACCCGCGTCTTTCATCAAGCCCAGGCCTTCGGCTCCGTCGTCGCCCATGCCCGTCATCAGTACGCCCACGGCACGGCTGCCAAACTCCGCCGCCACTGAGCGAAACAGGATGTCGACTGACGGCCTGTGCCCATTCGTGCGGGCTTCATCGGAAAGCACTACGGTATTTCCCAGAGGCATCCGCCGGACTTTCATATGTCGATCTCCAGGGCAAATCAGCGCGCGTCCCGCAATCAGCAGGTCGCCAGACTGCGCTTCTTTTACGTCGATGGCGCATGACTCATCCAGCCGGCGTGCAAACATCTCCGTGAATCCTTCCGGCATGTGCTGTACTACAACAATGGTCCCGGGAAAATCTCCGGGCAATTGTTGCAGCAGGTACTGCAATGCGTTCGGGCCGCCGGTGGAAATTCCAATCGCCACCAGCTTGGTTGGCTCGCGCCGCGGTCTCAACGCCTTCTTTTCCGGTCGCGGGCGATCGAATGTGATTGGCGCCGGCGTGTTGCGGACTTTGGTTCTGGCCGCCACCTTGATCTTACTGATCAGGTCTGCGGCAATTTCGTCCATATGAGCGGAAGCGGCGTCGCGCGGCTTGGCTACAAAGTCAAATGCCCCCAGCGCCAAAGCTTTGAATGTCGCGCTTGCGCCTTCCGTGGTCAACGCGCTTACCACGATTACGGGAACACGGAACCGCCGCGTGATCTGGCGTAGCGTCTCCAGACCGTCCATGCGCGGCATCTCCAGGTCCAGCGTCACCACGTCAGGACGAAGGTCTTCAATCTTCTTGAGCCCAAAAGCGCCGTCCATTGCCGTTCCTACAACCTCGATTTCGCTGTCCCGGGCAAGGATCTGTGGAATCAACTTTCGCATCAACGCGGAATCATCCACCACCAGGACTCGCAATTTGGTACTCATGCTGTGGCCCCCACCATCTGTAACTTGCCTAGCTTTGCAACTACACTTGAGAGATTCAGGATCAGCACCACCGTGCCATCGCCAAGAATGGAAGCGCCGCTGACCAGGTCTGTGGCCACCAAATGATCGTCCATGGCCTTGATGACTAATTCTTCTTCGCCTATCAAATGGTCTACCACAAGGCCAAACTTGCGTTCCCCCGTGGAAATGACCACAACAAACATCTTTCCTGTTTCCGCCTGCTCTTTTTCCAGCCGATGGAGATGCAGCAACGCAAGCACCTCATTGCGGAGCTGCATGACATCATGCTGGTCTACGCGATGCAGAGCGCCCTGCGTGGTCCGAGTGATTTCCACCACTGAGGCCAGCGGCACGGCGTATAGGCGGTCGCCAACGCGAAACAACAGCGCCTTGATGATTGCCAGTGTCAGCGGCACTTTCAGAAAGAATGTTGTTCCTTTGCCCGCCGTTGTCCGAATGCTGACAGTGCCTTTTAATTTTTCCAGCACGGTCTTCACCACGTCCATGCCTACGCCGCGGCCGGAAATAGACGTAACTTCCTGAGCCGTGCTCAGTCCCGGATGGAAAATCAGATCGTTGATGTCCGCTTCACCCATCATGGCGACGTCGTTTTGCTTGATCAGCCCGCGTTCTACCGCTTTTGCTATTAGCTTGTCGCGATTGATGCCACGGCCGTCGTCGGTCACTTCAATCACAATTTCATTGCCCTGGTGATAAGCGTCCAGCGTTACCGTACCTTGCGCCGGTTTGCCATCATTGATGCGCTCCGCCGGGGATTCAATTCCGTGGTCCACGGCATTGCGCACCAGGTGGGCCAGCGGCTCAGCCAGCATGTCCAGAATGCTTTTGTCCAGGTCAGTGTCCTGGCCGATCACCACAAGATTCACTTCCTTGCCGCAGGATTTGGCCACGTCCCGCACCACACGCGGGAACCTGCGGAAAAGGTGTTCCACGGGAACCATGCGGATTTTCATGACGGATTTTTGCAGGTCATTCATGATCCGCGCCTGAAATGCCATGGCGTCAGAGAAGCGCATTTTCAAAGGATCTTTGGGATAACGCTTTTCAAATTCATTGATCGCCTGGTGCAGCATGCTCTTGGCGATAATCAATTCGCCCACCAGGTTGAGCACGGAATCAATCCTCTCTGCGTCAACGCGCAGCAAAGTTTCTGACATGACGGCAAAACTTGTCTGTTGTGTGTCCGCCGGGATTTGCGAATTCGCGCTTTCGGCTTTTGGCGTTGCAACTTCGCGGACAACTGCGGCTGCTGCCGGCCTTTCTTCAGCGCTTACGACGGCCTCAATTTCATCTTCCTGCAGAGCAGTTACGTGCTTCACAATGTCCAGCACGTCATCGCCATGCTCCTGCGTCTCTCTAACTTTTTGTATCAGGACTTCAGCAACTACTGACGGGATGCGGCATTTTTTCGCGATCCACTCCTCGGAATTGTCGCTGGCAATAG
>JASLFF010000013.1 GCA_030150795.1 Terriglobales bacterium
GGCCGAGGAGCTTGTGCCCGGCAACGTGGAATTTATGACCATGGGCGAGATTCTGCGGCAGCAAATCGTGGGCGAGCAAATGGAGGCGGGTAATCACCTGGCCGCAGCGGGCGATTCCATGGGCGCTGCACAGCGCTTCAGGATGGCTCTTTCCATTGATCCACAGAATGCTTATGCCGCGCAGCGCCTGCATGACGTGGACCCGCCGGATGGCGACGCCGAACACAAGCATGTGCTGCAACTGCTGGCGTCAGTAGACCAGATCAACCTGGAACCCGCACCGGGACGAAAGAATTTTCATCTTCAGGGCGATACGCGGCAACTCTATACGCAGATTGGCGCCGCTTTTGGCGTCTTGATGGAATTTGACCAGAACCTGACGAGCCGCGTCATACGCTTTGATCTTGATAACGTCGATTTTTACACGGCAGCCGACCTTGCCGGCAAGATGACGAAGTCCTTCTGGTCTCCAATCTCCAATAATGCCGCGATGGTGGCCAGTGACACGGTCGAAACCAGAAAGCAATATGAGCGGCTGGCTCTACGTACTTTTTATGTCGGCAATCTGTCATCGCAGACCGATCTGAACGATCTTGTCAATGTGATGCGCACGATTTTCGATATGAAGTTCGTCAGCATCCAGCCGGGCCAAAATACCATTACAGTCCGAGCACCCAGGGAACAAGTGGAAGCGGCAGCAAGCATGCTCGATAACCTGATGGACGCCAAGCCCGAGATGTCGCTTGAAGTGACGGAATACGAGATCGATACTGATCGCACAAGGGACATGGGCCTGAACCTGCCTACCAGCTTTCAGGTATTCAACATCCCTTCAGAAATCAGGCGGGTGCTGGGCTCAGACGCGCAGAGCGTGATTGATCAGCTGAACCGCACCGGAACCATCGATCCCAGCACCATCTCACCTTCAGCGCTGGCTAACCTGGCGGGCTCTCCTCTGTTGGGGCCATTTCTGATTTTCGGCAAAGGCAATGGATTGACGGGGATCACCGCGCCTCCCATCAGCGCAAAGCTGGCGATGAATTCCTCCATTGCTACGAATCTGGAAGCCATGACGCTGCGCGCGATTGACGGTGAAGCCGCAACATTTCGCGTGGGCACAAAATTTCCTATCGTAAATAGCACGTTCAGCAATGTAGCGGTAAGCACTCGCGGCCAGGTCCAGGTGGGAAATACTCCTCAGTTCACTTATGAAGATCTGGGAATCACGTTGAAGGCGACGCCGCACTACCACTCCAATGGCGACATAACCCTGGCGATGGACCTGAAAGTTCAAGGGCTGGGAACGTTGCAGATCAATAGCATTCCGGATATAACCAGCCGGTCTTATGTCGGGACTATCACGGTACACGATGGTGAACAATCCGTAATCATGGGGTTGATGAGCGAGCAGGAGCTGCGGTCGATTCAGGGCTTTCCTGTACTTAGCAGCCTGCCCGGCTTAAAGACTGTGCTTGGCTCTAATTCAAAAGAGCGCATCCACAACGAGTTGCTGATCGTTATTACGCCGCACGTGGTGCGCAAGCCCTTCCATGATCGCGGCAGCAGTGTTTTCTGGAACGTGGGTCCATAGAACGTATTTACCACTGATTTTCACTGATGACACTGATAGAACAATTCACACCCGTGAGTTAGAGCGCGTCCACTTACTAATACTGTCTTGATCGGGCGCTTACCTCCCTGCATGATCAATTTCAAATTGCACCAGTTGCTTCAGATTGTCATAAGGGATGTTGGCAATGCCTGGCACCCTGCGGCCATTGACGAAAACGGTGGGTGTCTCATTTACATCAAGGGTCGCGCCCAAGGCCAGTGACTTTTTGATGCGAGCATCCGTCTCTGGCGAAGCAGCGCAGGTGGAGATTTTTTGTGCGTCATAGCCGTTCGCTGTGGCCAGTTCTTTCAATTTATCGTCGGCGGTGGCCAATGCAATTCCGCCCTGGTTTTCAAAGATGGCGTCAAGATATTTCCAGAAAGCATCTTTGTTCATTTGCCCGGCACAATCGGCATATTGTGCTGCCTTCAAGGCCCAGGGGTGCAGGCTGGCAGGCAGGGGAAACTGCTGGAAGATGAATCGCACCTGGGGGAAATCGGCATAAAGCTTTTCGAGCACGGGCTGGGCCGCTTTGCAATGCGGGCATTCAAGATCACTGAACTCAATAATGTCGATAGGTGGGGTTTGACCGCCACGGCTGGGGCCAAACGCGCCTTTCAGATTGGCGCGCGCGGGCGCAAATGGATCTGGGCCAAAGGGAAGCATCTGTCCGGCAATCGCGGTCTGCGATCCGGGCGCCACATACAGATGCACCGGTTGTTGCTTGTTCATTGAGACCAGCACCTCCGCAAGCCCTGGAATGCTGGATTCGCGGATATCGAGGATCTGCCAGGTAACGCCCGGGTCATAGCCAAAGCTGCGTTTCATTGAGGCTTCTACTTCCTCTGTGGTGGGCAGCGCGGCTTTCTTTTGCGTGCTTTGAGGCGTGGCAGCAGCGTCAGTTGAGTGGGTTGCCGGTTTTTTCGGCGAAGCGGTTTGCGCGTTCACCAGGCCGAAAGCGAAAAAAATGAGAGTCAAGAGAGCTTTAGTCATTGTTTTCATTATGGATTTCATCATGAATTTTTAGACTTCCGATTTTTGTGCGATTGGAAAACGGCGGCCAAGGCCAAAAGCCTTTGGCGTAATTTTTAGTCCCGGTGCAGCCTGCTGGCGCTTGTATTCACTGCGCTCGATCATGCGGATAACATCGCGCACCAGTTTAACGTCATATCCGCGGTCAGATGCAATCTGTTCCGCAGTGCGGTAATCCTCCACGTAATCTTCCAGAATGTTGTCCAGAACTTCATACGGCGGCAGTGTATCAGAGTCCTTCTGGCCAGGACGCAATTCGGCGGAAGGAGGCTTGTCGATAGTGGATTGCGGAATGACCGGCTTCAGCGAGTTCACGTAACGGCTCATTTCGTAAACCATGGTCTTGGGGACATCAGAAATCACGCCGAGTCCGCCTACCATGTCGCCATAAAGAGTACAGTAGCCGACTCCTACCTCAGACTTATTTCCAGTGGTCAATACCAGCGCGCCAAACTTATTGGAGAACGCCATGAGGATGTTGCCGCGAATGCGCGACTGGAGGTTCTCTTCCGCAACATCTTCCGGCTTGCCCGCGAATAAAGGCGCCAGGGCTTTGCGGTAGCCGTCAAAAACATCACCAATGGCAATCACCTCAAAGCGGATTCCCAGCTTGCACGCCAGCTCACGCGCGTCCTTGATGCTGTGCTCGGAAGAATACTGGCTGGGCATCGCAATGCCGGTCACATTTTCTTTGCCCAGCGCGTCCACGGCAATGGCAGCGGTAAGCGCTGAATCGATTCCCCCGCTCAGGCCGATCACGACCTTGCTAAAGCCGCACTTGCGAACGTAATCGCGTGTGCCAAGAGCAAGAGCGGCATAAGCGCTCGGTATGCCCGCCGGAACTTGCTCATGCATGTCGCCCTGCATGGTTTCAGAATCGAAAATAACCAGGTCTTCTTCAAAAGACCTTGCCTGGGCCACAATGCGTCCATCCGGCGCGATGACCATGCTGGATCCATCAAAGATCAGGCTGTCATTGCCGCCCACCTGGTTCACAAATAGCACAGGGACTTTGTTGTCGCGCGAAATGGTGGCCAGCATCTGGCGGCGCAGCTCGCGCTTTCCTAGATGAAAAGGCGAGGCGGAAATGTTGAGCACCATATTGCCGCCGGCATGCAGCAATTCATCGACGGGGTCCACGGGGTACAAGCGGCGGTGCCAGAAGTGCTTGTCGTTCCACGCGTCTTCACAGATGGTTAGCGCGAATTCCTTACCCCCGAGCGGAAGCAGCTTCTGCGACTCAGCGGGACCGAAATAACGCATTTCGTCGAAAACGTCGTAGGTAGGCAGCAGCATTTTTGACTGCACAAACTGCACCGCGCCTTGTCGCAGCACAGCGGCGGAATTCATCACAGACTTGCCGGTTTCTACTTTGGCGGGCGAGACAAACCCGCATACGATGGTGATTTGCGGAACAGCTTGCGCGATCTCATTCACCACTTTCTGGTTGCGCTCCACGAAAGCGGGCTTTTCCAGGAGGTCACGCGGAGGATAGCCGCAGACAGCCAGTTCAGGAAACAGGACCATCTCCGCGCCCTGCGCAAGGGCCTGGCGCGAAGACTCTATGATCTTTTTGGAATTACCGGTGAAATCACCAATGGTTGGGTTGATCTGCCCGAGAGCAATCTTCACTCTTCTAGTTTAAACCGCGTTTGGTTTTGCGTCAGCCTTTCTCTCACTGCGGAGGCGTCTTCGTTTGGTCCGGGGGCGTCTTCTGCTGGCTTTCCGCCGGCTGCTGATCTGTGCCGGTTGAGCCGGTTTGCTTTCCGTTGGTGCCCCACTGCGGCTCATCTGGTTCCCCTGATGGCAGCTGCTGTGTACTAGAACCGCTTCCAGCCTGCTGCGTCATGGGATCAGGCTGCTCGTCGGGCCGTTTCAAGGTTGGCCGATGTGCGGGCTGCTCCTGCTGCGGCGCACCGCTCACGTCTTGCGGATTGTCGCTCGACTTAAGGGCAGCCAGCGTAGGCACGCCATCTTTTACGTCAACTTCCTTTTCGGTCTTGACCGTTATCTGGCCACCGATCTTTGCTATTTTCACCTGAACTACTTCATCGCCCGCGAAGCGTACAAACACCACGTCCTTTGGAGGAGCGCCGTAGATCCATTCCTCATATTCTTTGCCCTTGTCGTCTTTTTCACGGACCTTTTGCTCCGGCCGATCCTTCGCCATGACCACCATGTCATGATTCATGCCCACAAGCACTTCATGCCGCTTTACGGCTTCCCGGATCTTGGGCGGAAGAGTATCGACAAAAACTTCTGCAGCGGTCTTGACGGAAAAATCCAGCACCGGAGTAAGCATCTGCTTCAGCTCCGCGCCCGTCATTTCCGGGACGTGCTTCTTGAATTCCAGTGTCACGGCTGCGCCGGTGGGTTGGGCCTGATTGGGATCTACACCGCCGGTACTGCCACCCATGCCGGAAATCTCAATATGCTGGTACCACTTGGTTTTCTTTTTTGGGCCGCCATTGATTTCAAAGTAAATCGACTTTTCTTTGAAAACGATGTTGGTAATCTGCACGCGATCGCCGATCTTGGCGGCTGCGCCGTAGGTCTGCG
>JASLFF010000071.1 GCA_030150795.1 Terriglobales bacterium
GCGCGATCATCCCAGTAAACCGTCGCCACGGGTTTTGGGCCGCCTGTTTCATAAGCGGAGTTGCAATTGATCTCATCAAAGGGAATATCATGCTCAATCAGGTAGGGGCGGAGTTCGTCGATGCCGCGGGTGGTATAGACAATAATTTTCCATTCCTGGCTGCGCAGTTGGCGCAAGGCCGCGATTACATCCTGCCGCGGCGAACCTAAAATTCCCGCACCCTTCCAGCCGTCGTAATCGGCAATAACGCCGTCAAAATCAACCGCTATCGTTAAAGGCCTGCCGTTGCTCCCTGATTCATTGCCTTGCATTGGACGAATCACGCCTCCAATCCCATTGTTCCATTGAAATAAATGAAGTCACGCGTAGCGCAGCAACCCTGACTCAAATTGCCGCAATCCCTTTCCCAAGCAAAAGGGCGCCCAATAATATCGTGCAGTAAAGCAACGCTTTGCGAAGCACGTTCACAGATAAGCCAAGGGAGACGCGGGACCCTATGTACACTCCGACCAGTCCACCCGGAACAAGCCACGCAAGAGCGTTAAAATCACAGCTTCCGGCGTGGATCCCTCCTGCCGTGGCCGAAATGATCAATCCGAACAATAGATTCGTTCCCACAACCAAAGCAGGCGATAGCTCAGTGAGATTGAATAGCATAACTGTTCCAAGCGCGCCCGCTCCGGCCGAGGAAAAGCCGGTTTCGATGCCGAGGATAAAGCTCAAAGGCGGAAGCAGATATGCGCGCGATCTCCATCGCGAATTTGCAGTCACACCATAAAGCAGGCTCAAACCGGCGGAAACAATCACAATCAGTCCCACCGTAAGAAGAATCCAGGCTTCCGATCCCCGAGTGTGCGCCCTCTTCAGCAGGAGAGCCCCAATGATCGTGCCAGGCAGCCCGCCATAGAGCAGATATGCCAGCGTACGGATATCAATTTTTCTGTGCCAGTAATATACGCCCGACCCGAGTATCTTTACACAGGTTGAAAAAAGAAGAGCGGTTGCGACAGCGGTCCGCGCCTGGAATCCGAGCAGGAAAACAAGAGCCGGCACCATCAGCGTGCCTCCTCCGACACCGCTGGCTCCAATGGCAAACCCTATCACCAGACCAATAATGACTTCCATAAAGACACTCTAATGAACCGGTAGACATATTACTGCGGATTCAAATCTGAAGACTAGCAAACAGTTAGTTTAAAACTATAATTCTGTTCTAGCCCGGCATGCACTGCAAGCTTTTCCACAATGGAAAAGTATTCCCATAATGAAAAAATATTTGTTAGTGGCATATGGTTCTCCCTAGGAAGGTTAATGATCTCCGGATGACCGTAAGCGCTGACATAAACAATCCTAGAGGTCAGCTTCCTTGAGAACGAGTTTTCCTTGCAATTCGATCTGTTCCGCAGACTGGCCCACGAGAATGTCAAATTCTCCCGGATCAATATGCCACTGTTTAAGGTTAATGTCGTAGTAAGAGAAAGAGCGATGGTCAAGCTTTACCGTAACATGCTGAGTTTCGCCAGGACGCAGGTGAATTTTTGCAAAGCCTTTTAGCTCCTTGGCGGGACGAGGAACTTTTGCATGCTTGTCGCCGACGTAGACTTGTGCAACCTCATCCCCCTCACGCTTTCCCGTGTTGGTGATATCGAAGGACACAGCAACATTACTTCCCGCGCGCGCCACAGAGAGATTACGGTAAGCAAACGTGGTGTAGGAAAGCCCATAACCGAAAGGGAATAGAGGCTTAGTTCCATTATGTTCGTAGCCTCGATAACCCACGAACACCCCTTCTTTGTACACCACGTGCTTGGTACTGTCGCTGGGATAATAGCTGTCGTGTACGGGATTATCTTCCCATCGGCGTTCAAATGTTGCTGGCAAGCGTCCTGAAGGATTTACATTGCCGAAAAGAATTTCCGCCAGGGCCGTCCCACCTTCCTGTCCGGGATACCAGGTCTGCAAAACCGCAGGGACTGAGTCGAGCCATGGAGTCATGTCCACGGCCCCGCCTGATGTGACCAAAATGATCACATTTTTGTTGATCGCGGCAATCTGCCGGACCAACTCGTCCTGCCCCGGAGGCAAACGGAAAGTCCGGTCGGCGCCTTCGCCTTCGGTCTCCGGATCAAAACCCACGGCCAACACGACAACTTCCGCGATTGCCGCCAATTTTTTCGCTTCGGCGTTTACCACAGCGTCATGCTGCACGATTCCGAGCTGCAATCTGTCTCTCGGCTGGCGTGAGCGGCCACGGTGCTCTAAGACTATCTCATGGGGTGAAGTCTCCAAGGAAAGAGTCGTCCATGGCGCCATGGTCATTGGAGGGCTCCAATGATTGAAGATCAACTTATCATCTATATATAGACGAAAGTAGCCGCCATCTTCACCGGTGGAGGCGACAAAGATATCGTAAAATCCAGCGCTCGTTGGAAGGTAATACCCTGTCCAGCGATCGGACGCTGTGCCTTCGGGCAGGACGATTTTGGAGTCGGGATCAAAATCAATATGCTGCTCGGTCCGTGTAACTGTGGGAGTCCCTTTTAACTCGATTCCCTGAAAGTATTCAGCTTGCAGTCCGCGCTGACCACCGGACTCAGCAGTCGTAAATTGAGTTGCTTCTGCCCATTCGTGCAGGGTGGACAAGCCGGAAGCATAGAAAACCTTTCCTGGTTCGCCAAGATAGTTGCTGAGTCCTTCAAGAAAGCTCACCGACTGGAAGGGACGCACGCGCGCGCTGCCTCCTCCAACCGGCACCGCAGGATACGCGTCCGGACCAATGACGGCGATAGACTTAATGGTTTTCTTATTCAACGGAAGCAAACTTCTCTCATTTTTCAACAGCACCATGCTTTCTCGCGCAGTCTGGAGTGCAACATGGCGGCCCTGCTGGTTGTAACGAGAGATAGAGAGATCAAGCTGGTCGTGGTCCAGCCAGCCGAAACGCGCGCCGATGCGCAGGATGCGGCGCACTTTATCATCAATGGTTGCTATTGAGATTTTTCCCTGCTGGATCGCAGGCAGCAGCTTCTCTCGATTCATCTGGAGCGCGACTGGCATTTCCAAATCCAGCCCGGCATTGACTGCGTCCAAAGTGGAGAAATTGGCAAACCAATCCGATACGAGTATGCCATCGAAGCCCCACTCTTTCTTCAGCACCTCGTTGTCCAGATGGTTATTTTGCGCCATGTACTGTCCATTCGTCAGATTGTAGGAGTCCATGACGGCGCCGACATGCGCCTCCTTCACTGCCGCCTCAAACACGGGCATGTAAATTTCCCGCATCGTCCGTTCGTCAATAACGGAATCCGTACTGTGCCGGGCAAACTCAGAATTGTTTCCTAGATAATGTTTAACAGTCGCACACACCCCCTGGTTTTGAACACCGTTGATGAATCCCACAGTAATACGCGAGGCAAGGTACGGGTCTTCGCCAAAATACTCAAAGTTTCGGCCATTCCAAGGTGCGCGATAAATATTGACACCAGGCGCCAGAAGAAAATGGACGCCTTTAGCCCTTGCATCCCGACCGAGTTCTGTCCCCACCTCCTGGGCGAGTGTTGGGTTCCAGGTGGCCGCCAGCGCAATTCCTCCCGCTACGGTGGTGTCAGGACCAAAGTTACGCACTCCAAACGGTCCATCCGCCATTTTGAAGCGTGGCACATTCAGCCGGGGCACACCACGGGTGAAAGATCCATCAACTCCTCCAAGGAGGTCAATCTTCTCCTCAACAGTCATCTTGCTGACGATTGCCTCGACTCGCGATTCAATGTCAGCAGATGCTGTCTGTGCGGGCGCCAGAGTCGCCAGAAGTAGAACCAGTACGGTGGTTCTGAGCGCAAGAAACGCACGTGAGGCGGGATGAATAATGTTGCGCATGGTAGACAATAGTTGGTCGGTTTCGGCTCCGATCGTTTATTTACATGTACGGCGTCCACGAATACTAAGAAGCCTCAAAGTGACCATCACTTAAGCGGCAGCTTTGGCATTTACTCAAGATGTCTCTCAGGGATCTCTTGTGCCGCCGCGGCAGCAGCCGGCATGGAATCTGAGAGCAGCATCCGGGCATGCTCTAAGTCTCCATCCAGGTAAAGCTTCCGGAAGTAGCGGTGACGCCGCTTTCCACTCGACGTTTTTGCAAGCGTACCCGATGGGACAAGGACGATGTCTCCCGGTGTAATTCCCAACTGCAGGAAACATTTGCGGGAAATCGTTGCCGCAAGGTTCTTGAGACTCTCCGTGACGGGAGAGCGCACTTCTGCAACCATAATCAGGCGCTCTGTTCCCAACTGCTCGTCCGGTACACCAAAAGCGGCGAAGCAGCCTTCGCGAAGACCAGCCGTTGAGGCGAAAATGCTTTCGAATGTGCTGGGATCAATTTTCTTTCCGTGAATCGTTATCCGGTCTCGCAATCGCCCTACCCAGAAGAGGTGCCCATTTCGGAGGTAGCCGAGGTCTCCCGTGTGCAGCAATTCGCCACGGAGTGCACGCCGGGTTTCGCTCGCGTTCTTGTGATAGCGGAGCATCCGCGATGGCGTATCGAGACAAATTTCACCCACGTGGCCATCGGGAAGCACGCGGCCACGGGGCGAGAGAATCTGGATGGCAAGAGCATGATGGGCAGCCCCCGCGCTCATCACGACGACCTTTTCCTCATCTTCTGCCGCTGGTGACACTCGGGCAATACCACGCTCATCCAGGAGGCGGCGATCAATATGTTCGCGAGGCGGCAATTCATTGACGCCGCTAAAAGTCGCTCCGCCGATGTTTTCAGCGCATCCAAAATTTGTCTTAAGAGCTTCTCGTCTTATACCCAGGTGCGCAAATCGAGCATGAAACGCATCGATGGTTTCCGCATGAATACGCTCTGCAGCGTTCCAGAATCCTCGAACGCGGTCGAGCCGCACTCCCTCAAGCTCACTTTCCTGGGCCTTGCGTGCGGCAAGCGCGAACCCGAAGTTGGGCGACCAAGTGACCGTAGCGCCAGTTTGAAACAGGCAGCGCAGCCACAGTGCAGGCCGACGAACAAATTCCTGCGGCGAGAGCAAAACCAACGGGATACCGCGAGCCATGCACAAGAAGAAATTGTTGACCAGGCCCATATCGTGGTAAAGCGGCGTCCAATTTACACACACATCAGCGGCTGAAACTGCCATTGCTTCTGCCATTCCGTCCAACGCCGCCAAAACCCCCTTGTGGTCCCATACGCAGATTCGCGGCGCTCGGGTTGTTCCGGAGGTGAGTTGCATGGCAGCAATATCGGTGGGCGCTGGAAGCGCCGGCACAAACGGCTCGTTTTTGAGTTCCATCTCTTCCACGTCTGGCGGAAACACAAACCTGGTCGCTGGAAAATCCCTCTCGATGCGAATGCGTTCCGGCTGAATGGAGGGCGGGCAGACCACCACGCGCGGCCTGGTGCGATGAATCGCGCTGTGCAGGGTCTGGTGCAGTTCCAAATTGCCTCCAACCAGTTCTGGTGGCGCAATAAGAAGAGGAATCGCACCAAGCAAGAGAGTCGCAAGGAGAGTGTTGACAGCCCTCTCGCCGCTAGGTAGAACGATGATGCAGACATCGCCAGATCGAACACCCGCTTGTCTCAATTGTTGGGCGACAGGGACCGACTTGCTATAGAGTTGTGCACGCGATTGCCAATGAAGAGTCTCCCGAGCTCCGTAAAAGCAGATGCATCGCTCATCGGGCGACTCACTGAGCCGCGCCAGAATCTCCG
>JASLFF010000147.1 GCA_030150795.1 Terriglobales bacterium
ATCACGCCGAAAGCGTAAGCTTCACCCAGGACGTAAACGTTGCCGCCGCTCAGGATGATCGTCAACAATTGGAGGCCGACAATCATATTGATGATCCGGTAGCTGGTACCGAACCTCCTATGTGGACGCCTGAACCAATCCGTGAGCACTCCATCTTCAGAAACGCGGTTCAACACGCCGTTGGAGCCGATGATGGAAGTATTGATGGCGCCGGAAAGAATCAGAAAACCAACCACCACCACAAATACTCGAAATACCAGCTTTAAGACGTGAGGCCCGACCATATACATGGCCATGCCGGCAATCAGATTGTCCTTGTAAACCGGAACCCGTACTTCGTCGGGAATGATCATGACGGCTAGCAGGGAACCGATGCCGGTGAAGACAAAGCTGAAGATCGCAATAATCAGCGCGGCCCGTTTCAGGTTGCGCAGCTTGGGACTGGCAATTTCACGGTTTACCTGGGCCAGCGATTCCTCGCCGCTCATCGCCAGCACGGAATGGCCGAAGGCTATGAGGATTCCAAACAGTCCGAGTGATTTTGCCAGGTCAGTATTCTTCAAAAAGCCCAAAGCTTCAGCGCTGAAATGAAGGTTTTCCGGGATAGGCAGTGGAGGGAGAGGGGTTCCGTTGTGAAAGACGGTGTAGAAGGCCCAGCCCATCAAGATTACCACCATCACCGTGGTGATCTGCATTACACGGAGTGCTTTGTCGCTGGATTCCTCAATGCCCTTGAGGTTCTCCCACCAGTAGTAAATGGTCACCAGGACGGCGAAAGCAGCAGCTGCGTAATTTTCGTTCAGATGCGGCGTCTGCCCATGAAACATCTGGTGCATGGCGCGTGGAACCCAGCCCAGCTTATCTGCGGAGGCAAAGGTTTCATTGATCAGGCCGGCGATGTACTGTCCTGCGGAAACGCCGGAGATCGGCCCCGTGAGGATGTAGTCAAACATCAGCGCGGAAACGCTGAACTTGGCGAAGGCCCCGCCCAGAGCTTCTTTCACCACGCGATAGACGCCGCCGCGGGTGAACATGGAACAGCTTTCCACGTAAACCGAGCGTACCGCGAAGGCGAATAGCATAACGCCAAGAATGAACCACGGCGCTGACTTGCCTACCGCCTGTTCAGCGATGCCGCCAGCATAGAACGCGGACGAGCCCAGATCATTCAGTACAATGGCGGCTGCCCGCCAATATGAGATGAATGTGAGCATGACCGAGGTCGCAACGACAATGCGGACCCGGTTCGAAAGTGGTGGGACAGCTCCTGAGCCTGCTGACATTTTGAAAAGTAAATAACGGCCGCTGCCAATAGAACGCCAACCGGCGCTCCGTTTGCAGGGCCGAGCCAAATTCCTTAAGTCCCGATTCGACGCCTAATCTTTAATCTTCTTCCAGCATGCTCTGGGCCGTTTTTACAGCCGTCACAATAATTACCGGCACAGCGCCGATCAGTCCCGCAAAAAACAGGTATTTGAAGACCGGCAAAATGTAGTGCACCAGGAAGTTCACTCTTGGCATTGTAGTCCTGTGGGTAGCAGGAATCAAAGGAAAGCCCGGGTTTGTTAAAATCTGTGCTCAGTGCGGAACATTCCTCCCAGAGCCTGGATACTCGCGCTGCTTTCAAGCGCGCTGCAGATCCTCGTTTTTCCCAACATAAACCTGTATTTCCTATGCTGGATTGCAATGGTGCCATTGCTTTATACGCTGTTGCGTGGCAGAGGCGGTGAAGGCGAGTTGTTCGATTCCGAGGGAAGGTCACTTCGTCCCTTCACCGTATGGCAGGGATTTTTGATTGGCTGGGCCAGCGGCATTGTCTGGTATCTGGGAACGTGTTATTGGATTTATCCCGTAATGCACGTTTACGGCAGGCTGCCCGGCATTGCAGCCATGCTGATCACAATTGCGTTCTGTATTTATATGGGGCTGCACCACGCCGCATTTGCCGCGCTGGTGGTGATGATGGCAAGAAGATCGACGGCGGGAAATCGTCGTCCTTTGCTGCTTGCGCCGGTCTTCTGGACTGCGATCGAACTCTTTCGCGATCGCGTGATCGGCGATCCGTGGAACCCGCTGGGCGGCGCACAAATTGACAATATTCCGTTTGCGCGGATGGCCCAGGTGGGTGGCGTTTACGGCCTTTCATTTGCCGTAATGCTGGTGAACTGCGCGTTTGTTGCCGCTTTGTTGCTGCGCGGGCAGCGCCGCAAGAACCTCATGGTCTGCACGGTTGCAGCCACCGTTGCATTGCAGGTAGGCGTTTTCGCCAAGCCGGCTCCGTTTGCCGCAACGCGCCAAGCCGTGCTGATGCAGGAAAACGTTCCGTTGCTGGATCGACCCGAATGGCCCTCCGAATATTTTGATCAAACAATTTCCGAACTGGTGAAACAAAGCGTTGAGGCAGTGCCCAAGGACGATAACCCCGGACTGATCATCTGGCCGGAATCGCCCGCGCCGTTCTACATCGGAGACCCGAGGTTGCAGCACTGGCTGATGGCCATGGCGCAGGACAGGAATGCATACCTGGTGATCGGCAGCCTGGGTCAAACACAGGATGCCGGCGGCACGCCACAGCCTCTTAACTCCGCCCTGATCATGGATCCGCGCGGCAACACCATTGGGCGCTATGACAAGATTCATCTGGTGCCATTTGGCGAATACGTTCCGTTCCAGAACCTGCTGTTTTTCGCCAAAAAGCTCACGCGTGAGGTGGGCGACTTTGCTCGCGGCAACGAACGCAAAGTATTCGATCTGGGTGGCGTCCATGCGGGAATTTTCATCTGCTATGAATCTGTTTTTCCCGATGAGGTGCGCGAATTCACTGCAAACGGCGCGCAGGTGCTGATCAATATTTCCGACGATCTCTGGTATGGAGAAACTGGTGCGCCTGCCCAGCATCTGCAAATGGCAAGAATGCGCGCAGTGGAGAACCACCGTTGGATACTGCTGGCCACCAACAACGGCACCACGGCTTCCATTGATCCGTTGGGCAGGGTGGTGAAGAAGGCGCCTCGCAACGTGCGTACCGCAATGGTTGCGCCGTTTTCACCGCAAACCGAAAGCACTTTTTACAGCCGCTATGGCGACTTGTTTGCCTGGGCTTGTGTGGTAATCTCATTATTGGCGGTGTTTGTGCGCTGGCGCTACCGCGCTGCCACCATGATTGAAGCCCGCCCTGCTTAAAACTTTATGGTCGAAGAATTAGAACGCGAATATTCCGCCGTGCGCGATAAAGTGCGTGATCTGCGGAGCTATCTTTGACGCTCCTTCACTTCGCCAACAATTAGCTGAGATCGAAAAGAAGGTCGGCGACCCCAGCGTTTGGGCTGACCAGGAAAAATCACAGGTGCTGATGCGCCAGCGCCGTCGGCTGGAAGAATCACTGGCCATGGATACCGATCTCGCCCGCCGCGTAGAGGACATTCAGGCTTACTTTGACCTGGCGCGCGAAGGCGAAGCCGTGGTGGAAGAGCTACGCAAGGAAATCGACCAACTGCGCGAAGTGGCTGACAAGCTGGAAACCCAGACGCTGATGTCCGGTGAGCACGACATGCGCAATGCGATTGTCACCATTCACCCGGGCGCTGGCGGGACGGAATCACAGGATTGGGCGGAAATGCTGTTGCGGCTTTACCTGCGATGGGCAGAGCGACAGGGGTTCAGTACTGAAGTGAACGAATACCAGCCCGCCGAAGAAGCCGGCATCAAGTCTGCGACGTTTACAGTGACCGGCGACTATGCGTACGGCCAGCTGCTGAGCGAAATCGGCGTGCATCGTTTGGTGCGCATCTCGCCGTTTGATCAGGCCAAGCGCCGGCATACGTCTTTTGCCAGCGTCTTTGTCTCGCCGGAAATTGACGACTCCATCCAAGTGGACATTAAGCCGGAAGATTTGCGGATCGACACGTATCGATCCGGGGGCAAGGGCGGCCAGCATGTGAACACCACGGATTCCGCTGTGCGCATTACTCATATTCCCACGAACATCGTTGTGGCCTGCCAGAACGAACGCTCACAGCACAAGAACCGCGAGCGCGCCATGAAGATGCTGCGGTCCAAGCTCTATGAACATGAGCTGGAGAAAAAGCGCGCCATCAGCAA
>JASLFF010000820.1 GCA_030150795.1 Terriglobales bacterium
ACATTTTCTGCCCAGTACCTAACCGTATTACCATTTACACGGTCACGATACTAGTGTCAAAAACGCCACCCTCCGGGACACTTTTTTTCAACTTTATTTTTGCCGCCTCCCGTAACCAGTCCATCCCATTGCGATCAAAGCGTTTCCAGGCCGCCTGCAGCGCCTTCCGCGACTCTTCATCCGTCTGCATAGCCATCGCCTGCTCGCGGCTCACCCCGGCAAGTCGACATCTGAGCACCTTCATCTCCCATTCGTCCAGGCCGGCCGCTGCTGCCCACTTGTTCCAGTCGGGCCTTACCGTAGGACGCGCCTCTAGATCAAGGCCTTCAAAGCTGTCATTCATTTCCCGGACTGTGGCTTTCCATTCCTCTGAAGGCGGCGTCACAATCGCAAGTTCCCGTGGCATCCCTGAAGCCAGCCACTCCCGATAACTGTCATGTTCATCAACGGGATCACCGGAATCCCGCGCTCCTGCCGCTCCGGCCCGCCAGATCCCGTCTTCGCCTTTGGCCGCATCGCGGCTGTCGTAGTGGTGGCCAAGGTATTCCAACGCTTCCTCGCCTGAAACCTCTTCGCCTTCGCTCCGGGTCTTCCCGATTGGTACCAGGTTCCCGCTGCTTTCATTCGCCAACCCCATCTTCAGAGCTTCGCGCTTGGCGACGGTCTTTATGTAGGTCTTCGGGTTCCTGGCCGTCCGCCACCTTCCCTGCCGCACGGCTTCGCGGATGGCCAGAAAGTATTGCGGCCCCAGGCGTAATTCCTGCATGATCCACACCCAGACCGCGCTCGATTGTTCCACGCTGAGTTTGGCCGCTGTTTCCAGGGCTCCCAGCCATTCCGCCTTAGTAGAAGACGATTGCCCCATATTCCTTCTCTCTCAAGAAGAACAGGAAAATAGTCTACCGTTATAGGCGAACAAAAAGCAATACAATTAATTGATTCGCTTCACTTCTAATTCCAAAACACTTCGGGAGGGCCCTCTCGCTCTTTGCCTCTTGTTACAATATTCCCATGCCCCGTATGGTCAAATGCGCAAAGCTTGGACGCGAACTCCCGGGCCTGGATGAACGCCCTTTCGATACTGAACTGGGGCAGAAGATTTATGAAAACGTGAGCGCCGAAGCGTGGCGCATGTGGGCCGAGCACTCCAAGATGCTGCTCAATGAATATCGGCTGCAGCCGTGGAAGCCCGAAGCGCAGCAATTCCTTGTCGAACAGATGCAGCAATATTTCTTTGGCGCGGGAGCGCAACTGCCCAAAGAATTTGTCCCGCCACCCACGTAGGCCGGTTTGGCGGCCTCAGTGAGCCTGAGCTAAGCGGGAGCTGGCAATGTGATATCCCCGGCCACGGAGCTGCCCGCGAAAAGACCTCTCCGTACTCCATTTACGGCGCTTTTAATCTTTCCAGAGCAAAATGGGCGACGGATGGCCGACTCTCATCGGAATTTCGTCTGGCAGCTATATTTTTCGCCGATCAGGGTTGCACTATACAAATGGCTGCCCCCTTTCGGGGTTGGATTGTTTATCAAATCAACCCCGCAACTTTCCTTCAGCGTGTTGGGCCTTTGCTGGGGGCCGTTCATCTGCTCAATGCGCCAATGTTATAATCAAAGCGAACTTTCCGTTGTGAATCACCCCTTTTCTTGCGCAGCGGACTTTCCTTTGTCGTCGGGACGTGGCTCAGCCTGGTAGAGCACTCGCTTGGGGTGCGAGGGGTCGGCAGTTCAAATCTGCCCGTCCCGACCATTCTTTATCCTGCGAAAATACAATCGATCAACCGAACTCACGGACGTTCGCTTGAACTGCCGATCCGCGAGCACCCCAAGGCATCGCGTCGCAGCGTAGCGGAGACGCGCAAATAAAAGCGTGCGAGGGGGCCCGTCACGAAGTGACGTGCGCAGTTCAAATCTGCCCGTCCCGACCATTCTTCTTCGCTCCTTACTAATGCATGTTTTGCGAAAAGCCTTGCTGCCGATCCGCGAGCACCCTAAGGCCCGATGCGCCGAAGCACCAGCGCAGGTGCACAAACAAAAGCTTGCGAGGGGTCCGTCACTTGAGTGACGTGCGCAGTTCAAATCTGCCCGTCCCGACCATTTTTTATCCTGCGAAAATACAAGCGATCAACCGAACTCACGGACGTTCCCTTGAACTGCCGATCCGCGAACATCCCAAGGCCCGATGCGCCGAAGCGTAGCGCAGGCGCACAAAAAAGCGTGCGAGGGGGCGAGTGCGGGAGATCCTTCGACTCCGCTTTCGCTCCGCTCAGGATTTCGCCTGCGGGCTCCCGCTCGGCTTTTGCCTCGCTCACGCCCGCAAATCGTTCTCTTGCCGACCGCGAATAAGTTTGAATTGACAGCGAGTTGCTTTGCACAAAAAGGCAACCCTCACCACCGATGAACGCCATGACACGGATTTACAAATTGAAAATGGCCCTATTGAACTTTTTTGATCCGTGCAAATCAGTGTTATCTGTGTAGAGTTGGAGTTTTTGTCAAAGCCGTAGTGCAGTTAAACGCGATTTTGGCTTGCACCGCTAACCCGTCACACCACTTCCGCGCTGCGTAATGCAGCAATCTCCTCATCTCTATACCCAATCTCCCG
>JASLFF010000182.1 GCA_030150795.1 Terriglobales bacterium
GATGAAGAATAGCTTTCTGAAATCCCGAACCCGTGCGCTAATGATTGTCTGATTCTAGAAAGATCTGAAGCGCGGGTGAGGGAACCCTACAGTCACCATGCTGAGGGAATCAAGTATGAAATTGTTTTGAAAAGATGAAGTCTGGAGAAGGTAGCGATCCCTCGCTGCGCTCGGGATTTTAGAAAAAACCAATTGCCCAAGGAGACCTGTTGAAAGTTGAAGCCATTACCTTGCGCGAGATCCATATGCCGCTGGTCCATTTCTTTGAGACCAGCTTTGGCCGCACCACGGAACGGCGCATCCTTCTCCTGACGATTCATACTGACGGGCCGGAAGGATGGGGCGAGTGCGTGGCCGGTGAAGACCCTTTCTACAGTGAAGAATCGATTGATACCGCGTGGTATGCCACTGAGCGTTATCTTGCTCCGGCGCTGCTGGGAAAGAAGATTGATCGTGCCGGCGATGCGGTGGCGTTGTTCGGCAAAGTTCGCGGGCATCGCATGGCCAAAGGCGCGGTCGAAAATGCTCTGTGGGACGCGGAAGCCCAGGCACGTAACGTCGCTCTGTGGCAGCTTCTCGGCGGAACACAAAGAGAAATCGCCTGCGGCGTTTCCATCGGCATTCAGAACTCGCATGAACAGCTGTTGGAAAAGATTGAAACCGAGTTGAACGCAGGGTACCGCCGCATCAAGGTCAAGTGCAAGCCAGGATGGGACGTGGAGGTTTTCGAAAAGATTCGCGCGCGCTGGCCGAAGATCGTGCTCAGCTGCGACGCCAACTCAGCTTACACCCTGGACCAGACCGAGCACCTGAAGAAGTTTGACGCTTTCAACCTGCTGATGATCGAGCAGCCGCTCTGGCATGATGACTTTTATTTTCATGCTCGCCTGCAAGAACAACTCAAGTCCAGTATCTGCCTGGACGAAGCGATTCACGGCTGGCGCGATGCTCAGGCCGCCATCGGACTCGGCTCGTGCAAAATTATCAATATAAAGGTAGGACGCGTGGGCGGTTTCAGTGAGGCCATTGCCGTTCACAATGTGGCCCATCGCGGAGCCATTACGGTGTGGTGCGGCGGCATGCTGGAAACCGGCATCGGCCGCTCACACAACATTGCGCTTTCCACTCTTCCAAACTTCACGCTGCCCGGTGATGTTTCAGCCTCCAAGCGCTACTGGAAAGAAGACATTATCGAACCGGCCGTCGAAGTCTCACCGCAGGGATTTATCAAAGTCCCGCAGGCTTCCGGGAGAGGTTTCAAGGTCAAGAGTGACTTGATTGAAAAGTTGACAGTCCGCAAGCAGCAGCTGCGTTTCTGAAATCCCGAGCGTAGCGAGGGAACCCTATCACAACCAGGAAAGTTGAAGTATCGAGGAACCGATTGCTGCAAGCCTTATGAAACCCGAACGATGGTCCCCCAGAAGACTTCGTAGTCATGGGGCCCCCTCGCTCCGCTTCGGGGTTTCAGAAACGCCTAACTCCCCCTTAACGCCTCATTCGGGTCCACTTCCGTTGCCTGTCGCGCAGGCAGGTAGCTGGCCACGAGTGAAATCACCAGAAACGCCAGTGGAGCAAACACAAAAGTGGTCAGGTCGCGCGCGCTGATTTTGTATAACAAGCCTGCGAGCGTGCTCGCCATCGTCCAACTCAGGGCCAGAGATACTGCCAGGCCAATAGCGATTCCAATTACGGCGAGTTTCAGGCCATAGCCAACGACCATGCGCACAATGTCGGCCTTCTCCGCGCCTAACGCCATGCGGATTCCCAGTTCCTGGCGGCGCTGCGCCACAGAATACGCCAGCACGCCGTAAATTCCGATGATGGCCAAAGCCAGCGCCACTGCTGACAGCACTCCCAGCAACGATAGGAACAGCCGCGGGTCAGCGCGCGAGCTGTCCATCAGTTCGTTCACCGTTTGGATGTTCGTGACAGGCTGGTCAGAATCAATTGCAGCAACCTGCGCCCTGACGGCGGAAACCATGCCATGAGGCTCACTGGCTGTGCGCACCAGCAGGTTCATGTTTCCCCACGGAAGCTGAGAGAATGGAAAATAGAGCTGTATCGCGGGATCAAGAGCAAGGCCGCGATTGTTCACATCGGCGGCAACGCCAACAACCTCAGAAGCGGGCTGGCGGCCCAACACGATGTGCTTGCCGATAGGATTCTGGTTCGGCCAGTAGCGGCGTGCCAGGGCCTGATTCACAACCACCACGTTGGGAGCGCCGGCCTTATCGGCCTCCGTAAATTCTCTTCCTGCCAGCAACGGAACGTGCAAGGTCTTGAACCAATCAGGACTGATGGCTTCAATGATGATGAAAGGACGTTCGGCCAGCGGCACTTCAGGCTGCCCTTCCGGCAGCACCGGCGTAATGCGCTTGGGAACCAGAGGCAACGCGGCTGAAATAGCGCTGGAGCGAACTCCGGGAAGCGCGGAAACCCGGCGCAGAAGGTCGTCAAAGAACGCGACTTGCTTTTGCGCGTCGGCGTATTTCACCGTCGGCAGAGAAATATTCATCGTCAAAACGTTTTGCGGATCAAACCCGGGATCGACGTGCAGCAACCGTGAAAAACTCCGTATCAGTAGTCCTGCCGCAATCAACAGGACGAGGGAGAGCGTTACCTGCCACACTACCAGAAGGCCGCGAAGCTGCATGCTGCTGTGGCCTCCGGTGGAACCGCGGCCTTCATCGCGGAGCGTTTGGTTTACGTTTGTTTTGGAGAGATGCAGCGCGGGGAAGATGCCGAAAAGAATCCCGGTGACCACCGAGATCGCCACCATAAACAGGAGCACGCGTGCATCCATGCCGATGGGGATTCCGCGCGGCAGAGCGTTATCCGCGAGCGTCGTAAAATATCGCGTTGCCGCCCAGCTTAACCCCAGTCCCAGCAAGCCGCCCAGGAAAGCCAGCAGCACACTTTCAGTCAGCAGCTGAGAAATCAGGACTTTGCGTTGTGCTCCCAGCGCGGCGCGAACGGCAATCTCTTTTCTCCGCGACAATGCGCGCGAGAGCAACAAGCTGGCAACATTCGCGCAGGCAATCA
>JASLFF010000195.1 GCA_030150795.1 Terriglobales bacterium
GAAACGGAACACCTATTGATCGGTTTGCTGCGCGAAGATAAAGCCTTGACACATCGGTTCCTGGGCAGCCCGTCGCCCATTGAGGACATTCGCAGACAAATTGAAGCCAATACTGTCGTCCGCGAAAAAGTGTCAACGTCAGTGGGCATGCCGTTAAGCGATGAGGGCCGGCGCGTACTCGGTTATGCCTCCGAGGAGGCCGAGCACCTTTCCCATAAACACATCGGAACGGAGCATCTCCTGTTGGGATTGCTGCGTGAAGAAAATTCTTTCGGAGCACATATCCTGAACGAACACGGCGTGCGCCTCTCCGCCGTGCGAGAAGAACTGGCCCGAGCAATGCAAGAGACGGAGCCAGTCGCGCCCAAAGCATTCGTTTTGCTGGCAGAATTTAGTGGTTATATGACGCGAATGGCAAAGGAAGGACGCGTGCAGCCACTCATCGGTAGGGAAAAGGAATTCGAGCAGACGGTCCACATTCTTGGCCGCTCGAACAAAAATAACGTGGCGCTGGTGGGCGAGCCGGAGTCGGCAAGAAGACCATGGTGAAGGAACTAGTCCAGCGTGCGGCAGACAACGCAGCGACGGCGTTTCTGCAGGGAAGACAATTCGTTTCCATCGATCTGGCGATGGTTGCCACGGCGGCCCAGCATAGCCGGCGTTCCGCAGAGTTTTTGAGCGCGATTACAGATGAAATGGTCAAGGCAGAGAAAGACACCTTGTTCTTTTTTGACGAGCTGCACGCGTTGCTTGCGGCAGGCCCGGAAGGCGGCGCACACGAGATTACTCTGCTGCTTAAATCTGCGCTGTTGAGCGGAAAAGTCAGATGCATTGCCTCTGCCACGCTGGCGGAGCATCACGCTGCGCTCGAAAAAGCCCCATGGCTCAACGAGCGATTTCTTGCTGTAAAGGTGGAAGCGCCGACCGAGGAGACAGCTATCAAGGTCCTGCAAGTGGAGAAAGACCGGTTTGAAAAATTCCATTCCGTCCAGTTCACCGATGAGGCCCTTACCGCAGCTGTGCTCCTCTCTAATCGCCTGATCGCAAATCATGCCCTGCCGGACAAGGCCATTGATGTAATTGACGATGCGGGCGCTTATGTGAAGATGAAGCAGGAAAAAGCAGTGCTGCCGGAAGAAGTGATCGAGGCAAGAAAGCGGCTGAAATTTATTTCCAACCGCCGTGAGAACGCAGTGGAAACAATGAATTTGAGAAAGCACGTTTTTATTCCGATGAAGAACGGAGCCAGCGTGAAGCTCTGGCGCAGTTGCACATGAAGCACAATATTCCGGAGAGGCAAGTCGTTACGCAGGCGGATATTGAAGAGGCTTTGGCACGATGGACGGGAATGCCGATAGCTGCCGTGCGTGAGATCTCCAGCAGTTCTGCAATCGAAAGCCGGAAACTGAAGACATCGCCCACAAAGAGACCGAGGAAGAAAAAATCCTGAGTAGCGTCAGCGCTTTGCAACGTGAAATTGCGCAAGTTCAAGGCTGATGTTCCCGTCGCGCAGGATTGCCGTCACATCTGCCAGATTGCCAATGATCGCATTGGCGTCCTGTAGTTGCTCTGCGGGGTAGGTGGTTTGCAGCGCGATGGTTTTCATCCCGGCGGCCAATGCCGAGGAAATTCCTGCCGGAGAATCTTCAAAAACCAGGCAGTCCGCCGGAACAAAGTCTAGCAATGCCGCGCCCTTCAGAAAAGGTTCCGGCGAGGGCTTGCCATGGAGCACGTCGTCAGCAGTGATCATGTGGCGCGGAACTGGAATACCGGCATATCCCAGGCGCGCAACTGCCAGAGGGCGCGTTGCAGAAGTGACAATGGCTAATCGGTCAGGAGGCAGGTGGGCAAGCAGTTCTACTGCGCCGGGCAAGGCCGTGACACCTTCCTTGTCATCAATTTCCATCTGTTCCACCACCACATTTTCCTTTTCGGCGTCGATCTCTGGGGCTACAGCGCGGATGGTTTCAATGCTTCGCCGGCCATGTGCCTGACCTGCGACATATTCAGGATCGAGCGCGCGTTTGGCTGCCCAGGTTTGCCACACGCGCTCTACAGATGGAGTGGAATCCATCAATACGCCGTCCATGTCGAAGAGAATGGCTTTGGCGGAGAAGATCATTTTCCAGAATAACAGCAAGGGCCGTGAATCGACAGGCAATGGGTCTTAACAAAACAAAATGAAAGACAAATACTCAACGCAAAAGGCATGAAACCAGCTTGATACCATCGGATTCTGGACATCGCTTGCTGCTGGTAGGATAATCGCCCATAGTTGGTGAAAGATCGAGGGGGTGGATTGATTTGGCGTCTAGCTCGTCCGCTTCACGGATTGGAGAGTGACTTTGAAAAAGCTATCTTTTTTTGTAGTGGTATTGGCACTGATTTTTCTGCTGGGAAGCCCTGCGCAGGCGCAGCAATTTGATTTATCCGCAGGTGTTTCCGGCTTAACCGGCCCAGCAAGCACTGATACCTTGCAGACCATTGGCGGCGGGGCATATCCGACTTTTGGCCTGGATTTTCTTTTCTATCACAACCTGGGAGTCGGCTTTAACGCGGCTTTCCGGGCCAGTGAGAACCTTTACCAGGGGCAATTACCGTTCCGTCCGTTTTTCTATGATGTGGATGCCGTGTATGCACCACCGCTCGGCAAGCGCGCGCAATTGGAGCTTTCCGCCGGAATCGGAGCTGAAAGTGTCCGCTTTTATACGCCGAATTTCCAGTGCTCGTTCACAGGGTGTACGAATTTCGTGAGCAGCAATCACTTTCTCGGACAATTTGGGGCAGGGATTCGGCTGTACGTAACTCCAAGAATTTTCATCCGGCCAGAAGCGCATTTCTATTTAGTGCATAACAACGTTGAGTTTAGCGGCTCACATGCCAACCGCTTTGGCGTATCAATTGGCTATTCGTTTAAGAACCAGGAATAAGCTGCAAAACATTTCATTCAGGAAGGCCCATCTGGCGAGGATGGGCCTTTCGTACAATAGGCGTCCTGCCAATGGGACATCTGACCTGCTGCGCATTCCTACATAATCTTTGGGCATGTCCAACGGTAAGGATTTAAAAACCATCCAATGTTGCTGGAGTAAAAAATGGCGACCCGGATTTTGTTCGTCGACGACGAGGCGGGGATACGCAATACACTTAAACCAATCCTTGAACAACATGGGTTTGAAGTGACTGCGGCGGCAACCGTTCCTGAAGCCCTGGAACATATGAATCATGCCACGTTTGATGTACTGCTTTCTGATTTGAACATCGGGCAGCCGGGAGATGGTTTTACCGTGGTGAGCGCGATGCGGCGCGTCCAACCGCAAGCAGCGACCTTTATCCTTACGGGCTATCCGGATTTTGATACTGCATTGCAAGCCATTCGCAGCCAGGTTGACGATTACCTGCTCAAGCCGACAGATGTTCCAACGTTGATCCATACCATACAGGCCCGGCTGGAGAATCGCCGGCATGTTCCTCCAGACAGACCGATCAAGCGGGTTTCAGACCTGATGGAAGAAAGCCTGAGCGAAATAACCAAAGAGTGGCTCAGGCTGGTAAAAGCACATCACGAGCTGGGAGCAATCCGAATCAGCGACAAGGACCGCATTGATCACCTGCCTCTGCTGATTGACGAAATGGCAAAGCGGGTAGATAAAGGTTCTGAGATCACGACAGAGCAGGCAAAATCGGCGGCGGTAGCTCACGGAAAACAGCGAGCACTTCAAGGGTACAGTATTCCTCTGGTTGTGATTGAAATGCGATTGCTGCAGCATGTTCTCTCAGCTGTGCTTCAACACAACCTCATTCGCATGGACCTGAGCACAGTCATTGGAGACATGATGCTTGTGGGAGAAAGCTTGCAGGAACAACTGGAGTTTTCTATCCGCGGATTTCAGCAAGGCGCGCGCGAAGCAGCCTGACGACGGATTATTTTTTTGGCGGGACGATTTTAGGCTGCGGAATTACCGGGACGTT
>JASLFF010000236.1 GCA_030150795.1 Terriglobales bacterium
AGAGATTCCAAGCTATTGGTGACGTACCATCCTGCGTATCTGCTGCGCGATCCGCGCCAGAAGAAAGAAGCGTGGAAAGATTTGCAGATGGCGATGAAGTATCTGGGATTGAATCCGCCTTCGGCGAAAAGTACGCCTGAGTAGTTGCGTCGATCGGCAGAGCCAGGTGCATGCAGCCGCTGTGTGTCGCCGCTTGCGCCTGTCCGTCACAATCGTTTGCGCTGTCCACTATCACGAATGCTTCGCTGTTCCCGTACAATCTTCTCTTAGCCCATGCCCACCTTTTGCGACGTAGCGCTGCCTGTCCCCTTGGACATGGCATTCACCTACAAGATTGCCGAGCAACAGCCGGTGATGGGTGGGCGTGTGCTCGTGCCATTTCGCAATCAGCGTATCTCCGGCGTGGTGACGGCGCTGCATGATCGCGCGCCCTCAATGCAGGCCAAGACTGTGATACAGGTGCTGGATAGCGAGCCGGTGCTGGATGAAGGCCTGATGAAGCTGGGGCAATGGATTGCGCAGTATTATCTGGCTCCGATTGGCGATGTGTTTCGCGGCATGCTGCCGCTGGCGGCAGAGATCAAGAAAGCCAAGCTCTACCGAATCACTGAAGTTGGCTATGAGGCGCTGCATGCTTCAGCGACCTCTGGCTCGTCGCGCCGATCGAAGCAGGACATTGATACGCAGATGGTCGAGTATGCGGTGCTGGATTATCTATCGATGTCAGATGAAGCGCTTGAAGGAACAATTCGTTCTGCTACGGGCGCGACCCGTCAGGTACTTGATCTTTTGCTGCGCAAGAAATGGATTACGCGCGAAGACGTTTCTTCCGTGCGAGACGCGCAGCGAACCGTGCAGGTGGCCGTTCTCAAAGAAGTGGGCGGCAAGCTGAATGAGAACCAGCAGAAGATCGTTGAATTTCTCCAGCAGCAGAAAGGAAGAGCGTTTGTGGAGCAGGTTCGCGAGCTTGCAGTACCGCGCACGACGCTGCAAACGCTGGTCAAGAGAGGCTTGATTGAGATCGTGGAAGAGCAGGCGGATTTCAGCGTGAGCAGCATGAAGAAGCGCGGGCCGTCGCATCTGGATTTTATTTTTAACGCACAGCAGAAAGCAGCGCTGGCCACGATTCAAAAATCCGTCGAAGAGAAGCAGTTCTCGGTGTCGCTGCTGCATGGCGTGACCGGATCGGGCAAGACCGCAGTTTATCTGGCGGCGATGCAAGCAGTGCTGGAGCAGGGACGCGCCGCCATTCTGCTGGTGCCTGAGATCGGGCTCACGCCGGCGGCTGCGGCGAATTTGCACCAGGTTTTCGGCGATGAAGTCGCCATTCTGCACTCAGCGCTTTCTGCCGATGAGCGCGCAGAACAATGGCACCGCATACGCAGAGGCGATGCAAGGATCGTTGTCGGCACGCGCTCAGCGGTTTTTGCGCCGGTGGAAAATCTGGCGCTGATTGTGGTGGACGAAGAACACGACAGTTCTTATAAACAGGAAGAAACGCCGCGCTATAACGGGCGTGACGTGGCGGTGATGCGAGGCAAGCTTACGAACTCTGCCGTTGTGCTGGCTTCAGCCACGCCAGCGATTGAGTCATACCACAACGCCGAAGCAGGGAAGTATCGGCTGATCGAATTGAAAGAGCGCGTGGAACGGCGGCCGCTGCCTGAAGTGGAACTGGTGGACATGCGGTCTGAGTTTCAACAGACCGGAGAAGACCAGATTTTTTCCCGGCAACTGATTCAGGAAGTCACTGACAGGCTGGATCGCGGAGAGCAGGCGATGGTCCTGCTGAACCGGCGAGGATATTCGTCTGTGGTGCTGTGCCGCGCGTGTGGCGAGACGCTGCAATGCAAGAACTGCACCATTGCCATGACGTTTCACAAGGCCGCGCATCGCATGGAGTGCCATTATTGCGGTTATCGGCAGGCGGTGCCTAAGCGCTGCACGGCATGCAACAGCGAACATATTTTTTTTCTGGGCACAGGATCAGAAAAAGTTGAAGAGCGCCTGCATGCAGCATTTCCGCAGGCGCGCATTGGCCGCCTTGACCGCGACACGGTGCGCAATCGGCACGACTTTGAGCGGGTGCTAAACCAGTTTCATGCAGGAGAAATCAATCTGCTTGTCGGCACGCAGATGATTGCCAAGGGGCATGATGTTCATGGCGTAACGCTGGTGGGCGTTGTAGGAGCGGATTACGCATTGGGTTTTCCCGACTTTCGCGCCGCAGAGCGCACGTTTCAATTGCTTACGCAGGTTGCCGGACGCGCGGGACGCGGTGAAACTCCGGGGAAAGTTGTGCTGCAGACGTATCATCCCGATCATTACGCGATCCAGTTTGCACAGCAGCACGATTATGCGGGCTTTTATGAGAAAGAAGTGCGCTTCAGAAAGTGGATGCATTATCCGCCGTTTTCCGCGCTGGCAAATGTGCTAGTGCGGAGTGACAAGCTGGAACAAGCGTTGCGCTGGACCGGACAACTAGGCAAATGGTTCGAGTCGACGCGCAATGAAGGCGTGCGCGTGCTGGGTCCGTCAGCCGCGCCGATCATGCGACTGAAGCGTGATTATCGCTATCACTTCATCCTGAAAGCAGCCAGCCGCGAAAAGCTGAATGCGTCGCTCCGCAGAATGCTGGGCTTTGCCGACGGCGAAAAAATTCCGCGCACAAACGTAATCGTTGATGTGGACGCGCTGTCATTGCTCTAAGAAGTGCTGTACCTTTTTAAATCAACATGTATCCGTGCACGATTACCTCAGCGGCTAACGCCGGAACGTTATCAACTTTAACGCAGGCCTAAAGACCTGCTCCACCCCGCCGCGATACAGACAATCGTAAAAAGGCATAACTATTTAGAAGGCTGCTGTTGCTGGCGCTGGGCGCGATAGTCACTCAATACTTTGCCTAAGCCTTGATCGCCAAACGGCGCAGGGATAAGCGTAAGGGCCAGCATCACAAGCGCGAAAAATGCCAACACGCGGCGCTTGGCATCGAGCGGCGGCAGCAGTGGCACATCAGGATGGCGGCCCCCGGTAAAGCGCAACACCACGGCCCACAGAAGCCATCCTGCCCAGAAATACCAACTTAAAAAGAGCAAAATGAAAATGCTCAGCATAGATACAGGCCGATGCAGCCGGGGATTGACGGCAAAAATAATGTGGCCGCCATCCAGCTGGCCGCCCGGCAGCAGATTCAGCGACGTTGCCAGCATTCCCACCCAGGCCGCCATGGCCATAGGATGAAGATACAGCGCGCTCACAGGAGCTTGCGCGACCGCCGCGTGGCTTCCCATCGCAGCCATAATCCAGTGCCCGAGCTTAAAGATGAGCGGAAAGCCCAGCAGCATGCTGGCCTTGGCCGGATCGGTAGAAGCTGCCGCCGCGGCGGCATCGCCCGTGAGCAGCTTGGAAGCAAGCAAGCCATAGAACATTACCGGCACGGCGACAATAAATCCGGCGATCGGGCCGGCAATGCCAATATCGAACAAATCAGCGCGGCTCTTGATAGGCGACTTGATGCGGATAAAAGCTCCAAGCGTCCCAATGAGCGTGGGCGCAGGGATAAAAAATGGCAGCGTGGCAAAAACTTTTCGTCGGACGCAATAAACGTAATGTCCCAGCTCATGCGCGGTGAGAATTCCCAGCAACGAAAGAGAGAAGGGAAGTCCCAGCAGCAGCCGATGCCAATCCTGCAACGCCCATTGCCATGGCCAGTAGTCCAGATCGTCAGTAAACAGGCCAAGGTTCTTGTTGAACGTGTCCTGCATGTGCGCGCCAATGCAGAGCGTGGTAAAGATCGTCGCAAGAAACAGGAGCGCGTGCAGCCAGTAACGGCGTTTCGGCGGATGAATTACCACGACGGTAATCTCCCGTCGTTCAGGATCAAAGACGTGGTATTCCTGCGAAAGAGGCTGGATGTCCGACATGAAACGAATAGCCCTGTGGAACTCAAAAGCTGCCGCGCGTGGGAGCGGATCAACTGCTTAGTCGATGGACTGCAACTCCTTTCCCGGCTTAAAGCGCACGGCCTTTCCGGGAGGAATGTTCACCTCCGCGCCTGTGCGCGGGTTGCGGCCAATACCGGTCTTGCGCGGGCGCACGTTAAACACGCCAAATCCGCGCAGCTCAATGCGTTCGCCCCCGGCCAGGGCCTTCTTCATGCTTTCAAAAACGGTTTCCACGGCCAG
>JASLFF010000321.1 GCA_030150795.1 Terriglobales bacterium
GGTTTTCTGGAAGTGGCGAGAGGGAATGTAATACTCAGCTGGTCATTTCGGATTACGTTGAAAGCCTGAGATTAGGGGATTAGGGCGTAACGGGAGGTCATGGACGCGATCAGGGAATGGCCCACGACCTGAAGAGTGAAGAAGATTGTTTGGGAACCTGATCTTTCAGAACCGAAGTAACTTGTTTCCTATCAACTGGTTTAACAGAATGTCACGGTTCGCTCGATGGCAAGAATGCAATAGAGTTGCGCGGTGAAAGTGTGCCGGCTTTTTTTGTCCGCATAGGGAAGCCTGAACCTGGTTTGGGGTTACGGTAACTACCTAAGTGCTTTTCCATTGCTGCACTGAGATATTTGTAATCCGGCCCGATGCGTCATAATGTTGCACAAAGCTCCACCCAAAAATAGGGAGCACACTCAGACATTGACTTCCGGCGACCTGGGCTTGCCAAAACCCGAGCCATTGCTGCGCGTATCCGCTTTGAGCGTCGACTATGACGCTGCCGGTGGAGACGTGGTCCGTGCTGTGCGCAATCTGGATCTGGAGATTGCCGGCGGGGAGTGCCTGGGAGTGCTGGGCGAGTCAGGCTCCGGCAAAAGTTCACTGGCGCTGGCGGTCATGCGGCTGCTGCCGAAAAATGCCTGCGTCGCTTCAGGCAGCATTGAGTATCGCGGGCTGAGCATACTCGGGCTTTCATCTGCGAGGCTGAGAGAGTTGCGTGGTTCTCAAGTTGCGTTGATATCGCAGGAGCCCGCGCTGGCGCTGAACCCGGTATTACCTTTAGGAAAGCAGCTTGCCGATGTTTTGCTGGCGCATGGCAAAATTGCCCGGGCGGAAGTGAATGCGCGCTTCTTTGAAATTCTGCATCACGTCGGGTTCGATGGCCCTGAGCGCATTTTGCGTGCCTATCCCCACGAGCTGAGTGGAGGACAGCGGCAGCGTGTGGCCATTGCTCAGGCGCTCATCTGTCGTCCGAACCTTCTGATAGCAGACGAACCTCTGAGCGCGCTGGATGCAGCCACGCAGGCAGATATTCTAGAACTGCTTCAGAGGTTGAAGCGCGATCTTAAGCTGGCCATGCTGTTTATCACGCACAACGCGGGAGCATTGGAGTCGCTTGCCGACAACATTATCGTAATGCGTGAAGGAGACGTAGTTGCGCACGGCAAGCTGGAAAAATTACAAGCGAGTTCGGATGAGTACGTTCAGGGAATCTTGTTCCCGGAGAAAAGCCTTGCAAAGGCAGGGCAGGTAGACAGATTGTCAGTGAGCGGACTGCCTCTGCTGGAAGTCCGCGGATTGAGCAAGAGATTTGTGCAGAAGCGCATGCTCTCGCGCAAAGAGTTTGCAGTTCAATCACTTGATGAGATTGATCTTTCCTTGTCCGCAGGTTCCACCGTTGCCGTGTTAGGACGTTCCGGGTCAGGGAAGTCAACGCTGGCGCGCTGTATTGCGGGTTTTGAGGTGCCGGATGCGGGCGAGATATTGCTGGACGGCAATCCCATTCCTTCGTGCAAAAAGAATAGAGATGGAGCACGCCCGCCTGTGCAAATGATCTTTCAAGATGCCGCTACGTCACTCAACCCCAGATTTACGGCGCGGCAGATCGTTGCGGAGCCGCTGGAGGTCGCCCGCTGGAAGGCCGAACCGGAGCGCACCATGCGCGCGCTCAAGTTGATGGAAGAAGTCGGCCTTGATCCTGATTGGGCGTCGCGCTTGGCGGGTGAATTCAGCGGCGGACAGCGGCAACGGCTGGCTCTGGCGCGCGCACTGTCTGCTGAACCCAAACTGCTCATCATGGACGAAGCACTTTCTGGCCTCGATATGCCTCTGCAGGCGCAGATGATGCAGTTGCTCATGGAATTGCAGGCGCGGCACGGGCTGACCTATCTTTATATTTCACACGACCTCAACTTCATCTCACTTTTCGCGCAGGAAGTTGTGGTAATGGATGCTGGTCGAATCGCGGAGCGGACCACGCCGGAGAAACTGGCGGAAAGTACGCATCCGGTTACGCGGGAATTGGTGGACGCCGCTGAACGTCTGCATGCTCCCGGAGTGGAGGCTGCCGTATGATCCGCTATCTCGCCCGTCGTGCCGGACATGGGTTGCTGCTGCTTGTTGGCGTTTCCATTCTGCTGTTCCTGCTGTTTCAGGCGGCGCCCGGAGATTTCTTGAGCGACGCCCGCGTGAACTCACAGATATCAGCTGAGACGCTCGTGCAATTGCGCGCACAATATGGACTGGACCAGCCGCTACCTGTGCGTTATTGGCAGTGGTTGAAGTCTTCCGCAAAAGGCGAATTTGGCTACTCCTTCGCATACAACACTCCTGCATCAACACTGCTTTGGCCGCGCGCGCGCAATACCTTGCTGTTAAGCGTTCCGGCTCTGCTGATTTCATGGCTCATCGCCGTGCCGCTCGGCGTTCTGGCAGCGGGATGGAAAGGGCGCTGGGCTGACCGGCTTTTTTCCGGCGGGACATCTGCATTGCTTGCGCTGCCCGATGTTCTCATCGCTCTGCTGGCTTTGTTGATCGCTTTAAAGACCGGAATGTTTCCTGTGGGAGGTATGACGTCCATCACAGCGCAAGACCCGGGAATATTGGCATTGTTGGGCGATATGGGTTGGCACATGGTCTTGCCGGTGGCCGCTCTGGTGATCGGTTCGTTGACGATCATTTTGCGCCACGTGCGGGCCAGCGTGAGTGAAGTGCTGGAATCTTCTTATATGCGTGCCGCTGAGGGCCACGGGCTGCCGCGCTTCAAGCTGCTCTTTGGTTACGCGTTGCCTGCAGCGGCTAATCCGCTGATTTCTCTCTTTGGGCTTTCCGTGGCGATGCTGTTGAGCGTGTCGCTTTTAGTTGAGGTAGTAATGAGCTGGCCGGGAATCGGGCCTCTGCTGCTGGAAGCCATCCTGGCGCGCGACCTCTTTCTGGTGATTGGCGCCGTGATGCTCTCTACTGTGTTCCTGGTCGTTGGGAATCTGCTGGGCGACGTGTTGCTTTATGCCTTTGATCCGCGGATCAGGAGGCAGGCATGAAGAGTTTTTTGTGCAAATCCCGAGCGCAGCGAGGGAACCCCAGTCCTATAAGAGATGTTGAGGTTCTGCTTTATTTGAAATCCCGAGCGCAGCGAGGGAACCCTATCGCTAAAAAAACTTTTGAGGTTCAGCCATGAACCGACAGAGTAGTCTTAACCATAGTGATTCCTCGCTCCGTTCGGAATTTCACACAAAGTTCCGCCTGACCTGGGCCATCTGGTTTCTGCTTGCGATCCATGCCGTAGTCGTGCTGGCGGGGTTTATCGCGCCTTACAGCTTTGAGACGCAGGAGCGCGACTTTCCTTACGCTCCGCCCACGCGCCTGCATTTTGTAGACTGCTCTGGAAAATTTCATTTTCGTCCGTTTGTTTATGTCACCAAAACCGCTGGGAATGATCTAAATGATTATCAGCAGGATTGTTCGCAGACTGCCGGAATCGAATTTGTTCCCCACGGAGACCGATACACCATTCTCGGAATGTTTTCCTCCACCAGGCATTTGTTCGGCGTGCAAGCGCCTGCCAATCTTTTCCTGATGGGTACAGATGGCTTTGGCCGCGACCAATTTTCGCGCCTGCTCTATGGTGGGCAGGTGTCCCTGTTTGCAGGATTTGTAGCTGCTGCTTTTTCCGTGATCGTCGGCTTGTTGTTAGGCGGAATCGCCGGAATGTACGGCGGACGGGTTGATGACGTGGCCATGCGCTTTGCCGAAATCTTTATTGCCGTCCCATGGTTTTATCTCTTGATTGCCGTCCGCGCATTCTTGCCGTTGCAGATCAGCCCGGTGACGGCATTTCTGCTGGTGGTAGCGGTGATTGGCATGGTGGGATGGGGACGTCCGGCGCGCCTGGTGCGCGGCGTGATTTTGAGCGCGCGTGAGCGCAACTTTGTGCTGGCCGCGCGAGGCTTTGGCGCGTCCAACGCTTATCTTCTTCGCAGGCACCTTATGCCTCTGACTTTTCGCGTGCTGCTGACGCAGATGGCTGTTTTAATTCCGCAGTTCATTCTGGCTGAGGTCATCCTGTCATTTCTTGGGTTGGGGATCGGCGAGCCTTTTCCCAGCTGGGGCAACATGCTGGCCCAGGCACAGCAATATCACGTCCTGATTTCTTATTGGTGGATGCTCCTGCCCGGACTGGCGCCTGTTCCTGTGTTTCTGGCGTATCACTCATTGGCAGAGACGTTACAGGAACGGATAAAATCAAATATCTAGGGCAAATAAAATCAAACCTCCTCCAGACAAGCACAGAGAGCCGGATTTCGTGCGCCTAATTCTTCTTTGG
>JASLFF010000831.1 GCA_030150795.1 Terriglobales bacterium
CCTCATGCTTTGTACCTTCTGCGGGACGGAGAATCGTCCGGAATATAAATTTTGCGGGTCTTGCGGAGTACGCCTGGACAGACGGCACGCGGAACGAAGGACCCACCAATCCGGAAGCACAAAGTGCGCGGGATGCGGCCATGTGAATGAGCCGGGCATGAAGTTTTGCGGCATGTGCGGCACTCGCATAGAACGCCGCATGGAAGAACGTCGCGGTTCTGGTGACGCTTCGCGTGCCGCAGCTATTGCCAATGCACAATTGCCGCCTCCGGATGTGAAACGCAGGTCAACAACACTGGTGGCTGCCCCGGTGGCAGAGCCATCCGATGAAACGCCTGTCGCGCTTCCTCGCCGGGGCGAACCAGCAATATTCCGCAATGAACCACCGCGCAATGGAACCGCGCACGCTGAGTCCGGATCAAGCGAAGTCATCCGCACTGAGTCAGGAAACGGTGGTCGCATTAGCGGTCCTTCCTTTTTGGGCTTAAACTCTCAGCCGGACAGCAACGATGGCGTTGAATATCTGCTGGAAGACGAACCTTCCGGCGGCGGTTTGCGCAAGCTGCTCTTGCTGCTAGTGCTTGCTGCCATTCTGGGACTGCTTTTTGTGCAATGGCGATCAAGCTTCAAAGCCAGCCCGAAACCGCCGGTTCCAGCAAAATCAGATCCATCAACTCCAGCTACTGCGCCGCAGGGAAGCAACAAGCCGGCAGATACCATAGCACCTGCTGTTGCGGAGTCGCCCAAAGTTGCCGCCAGCGGTGCCGGCGCGATCACTGACGGCGCTGTTTCTGAAGCAAAAGCTCCCAGGACCGAACCTACGGCGCTGGAAACCACAGCACCTAGTCCATTGGCTACTAGCTCGGATACAGGCACGGCTTCCGCAAAATCCTCAACCGCCAAGACCTTGCCTAATTCAGACACAAAAGGCGCAGAAGAGGCGCGTATTCCTGACTACAAGCCGAGTGCTGCTCTGGTGCGCGCCCAGCAATACATTCGCGGAACTGGCGGCGTCCCGCAGAATTGCGAACAGGGCTTGCTCTATCTGCACGCAGCTACCGACAAAAGCGATCCCGGCGCGGCCATCCAAATGGCGGCCCTTTATTCCAGCGGCATCTGTGTGACGCAGGACCGAGTGATGGCTTATCGCTGGTTTAACTCAGCGCATGAACTTCAGCCGGCAAACGTCTGGATACAGAGAAATATGGACCAACTGTGGGCGCAAATGTCGTCACAGGAACGTCGCTTGGCCGGCTACTGAAACTCTGACCTCTAAATTCCCAGCTTCTTTACTTCTTCGTTGTAATATTTGCGGTAGAGGATGTCCCATTCCTGGGTGCCTTCAGTGATGGTCCGCTTCTGGCTTTCGATTTTCGCGCGCGCAGCTACATCAATCTTGGCTTCTGCCGCAAGCAGCTCTTCCAGAATGCGGCGCGCTTCCATGCGGATGGTATTTGGGTCTTCAATGAACTCGACGTCGTCCAGCGTAGCCAGCGCATCAGCCACGCTGTGGGCAAGCCGGTTTACCTTGTCGCGAGAAAGTCTCACAGCACCGCCTTATACTTACGCACCAGTTCGCCTTTAACTTTCTTGAACATCTCCTGGTAGCTGGCGCCTGCGCGTTGCATTTCATCCTGGTATTGTTCCAGGATCAGGCGGACCTCGTCATTGATGCGATCTTCCAATTGCAGCTCTTCCAGCAGCGCATTATTGAGCGCAGCTGAAACCGCCGGGACATTCTTGGTTTCAATGAATTCGCCGGCAATCAATTTTTGGGTTACCTGGCGGGCTAAATACCCGACATATTCTTTGGAAAGGAGCATGCTTTTTTAGACGGTATGTGCTTGAAAAGAATAGTTTATCATACCGCGTTACCGCTGCACCCATTCGCGAGCCGCAGATGGACGCCCTATGGTCATTGATCGCATGCAAGTCCTTTCACCCCGCTGTCAGCCAATGCAGGACTACATAAGTCACTCCCGATCCTGCAACAAAAGCGTATATCACCGCGCGCGGACTCCGCCATCTGCACTGCGAAGAACGCGAAGATAACGATGCAGACGAATTGGACCGGGAACGTTGCGAATAATGTGTACAACTGTTTTACCAGGCCGATCCATCCCGACCGAGGTTCCGAACCAAACGGCGACGCATGTTGAGACAGGGCAGGCAAAAAAGCCTGCGACGCCGCCTGGAAAGCGGCGCCGGCCAAACCAAGGATGATCAGTTTCTGCCGGAGAGCACGATCTTCCAGAGTGTGCGGATTTCCAGATCTGGATTCCTCCGGAATATGCGTCCGATCGCTGCTATTACTCACCAAATGATTTAGCATCCTTTGCGAAAAGATTAGTTTACTTCAACCTTAAACTTTGACCTGCGGTTAGCAATCATGAACCCAACTTGTGCTCTCCAGCATCAGAGCAATCACGTTCACAAAAAAGGAAGTGCGTGGTCCCGTTCTCTATTCTTGATCTCGCATTCGTCGCGCAGGGCGCCACCCCGGCAGAAGCGCTGCATCATTCCCTTGATCTGGCCCAGCACGTCGAACGTTGGGGTTATCGCCGCTTCTGGCTGGCTGAGCACCATAACATGGCCGGCATCGCCAGTGCCGCCACTTCGGTCGTCATTGGATACGTTGCCGGCGGGACCAAGACCATTCGCGTTGGAGCCGGCGGAATCATGCTGCCCAATCATTCGCCCATCGTGATAGCCGAACAGTTTGGCACGCTCGAATCGCTCTATCCCGGACGCATTGATCTTGGGCTTGGCCGCGCACCCGGCACTGATCAGCGCACGTTGCGGGCACTTCGTCGTGATCCTACCAGCGCCGACAATTTCCCCGATGACGTGCGTGAACTGCAGGCCTTTCTCGGTCCGCTGCAACCGGGGCAGACCGTGCAGGCTGTTCCCGGCACCGGTCTCAACGTTCCCATCTGGATTCTCGGCTCAAGTCTCTTTGGGGCGCAGCTTGCCGCTGAATTCGGTCTGCCCTATGCGTTTGCTTCTCACTTCGCGCCGGACGCGCTCATTCTGGCGCTCCAGGTTTACCGCAGGAAATTCAAGCCATCGGCGCAGCTTGAGAAACCTTACGCAATGGTCGGCGTAAACGTAATCGCGGCCGATACCCACGCCGAAGCGCGGCGACTTTTTACTTCCGCGCAGCAGGGTTTTACCAATGCCGTGCGCGGCACGCGCCGCCAGCTTGCGCCGCCCATTGACGACATTGAGACCTACTGGTCGCCGATGGAAAAAGCGCACGTCTCCAACATGTTGGCGTGCTCGTTTGTCGGCTCGCCGCAAACCATTCGGGCCGGACTGGAGAAATTCGTCCAGCAAACGGGCGCCGACGAACTGATGGTCGCGTCCGCTATTTACGATCATTCCGCGAGGTTGCGGTCCTACGAAATTCTTGCGG
>JASLFF010000395.1 GCA_030150795.1 Terriglobales bacterium
GATTCGGTCAAACCCCGTTCAACATCGGCCAGTGCCGGCGCGACTGCCCGAACTTCCGCGCTATTGAAGACCGCTTGCCGGATGTTGGCGCTTTCCTTATGGCGCAGCGGCCCACAGAGTTGTGGGCGGCACGCAAGCTCAAGAACCGCGACGAACTGATCTCGCAGCTTGACAAGGAATATGGTGCGGGCGCGGTGGCCCATGGCAAGCAGCTCTTCGCGGAAAATTGCGCAAGCTGCCATTCCAGCCAGCAGCCCAAAGATGGCAACTTCCGCACTGTTGATTTCTGGGCCACAGACGAAAAGGGGGAGCGCATCGACTTCCTCAGCAATGACAACTATATCCCGATGGAAAATGTGGGAACGAATCCCGGCCGCGCGCTGCACAGCAACCACATGAAAGGCCATGTATGGGAAGAATACGGCTCTGAAACCATGAGAAACCGTTCCCATCAACAGCCACTGCCGCCCTCGTCGGCTCCCTTTGACGCTAACGCTGCCGATGGCCGGGGTTACTATCGTCCGGCATCGTTATTGAGCATGTGGGCGACTGCGCCTTACATGCACGATAACGCAATCGGGCCGGAGATATGCGGGCAGCCTGCAAACAAGAAAAATGACTTCTATCAGTCGCCCTATGTGGACCACGAGGGCAAAAAGCTGAATGGAGCGCCCAAGTGCTTGCCATTCGATCCCAGCGTCAAGGGCCGCTACGAGCTTTTCAAGGCGTCAGTGGACGAACTGCTGACACCGCCTGACAAGAGGCCTCAGAAGATGATGCTGCTCGATGAAGCTATCAACTTTGAAATAGGGCCCAAAATCTGGGACCCGGTGCATAAGCGGTTCATCAGGTTCCGGCTGGACATTCCCAGTGACACACCGCAAGCGCAAGTGGGGAATCTGCTCTACAAAAACCTGCTGGATGACATGGTGCTCTCCGCCACAAATCTCAATGCGCTGCAGGAAAAGTTGAAAAACAAAGAGGCCGCGAACGAGATCCGCGCTATGTTGGATGAGTTTGTGGATAGCGCCGGCACCGCTCCGGCTGGGGGGCAACCGCTTGAGCCATTCAAGATCTTCAACGAGCATAAGGCCTTGATCCAGAAGTATTACATGACCAACACAGAGTTCTTCCAGAACCGCGGCCATTCTTTCGGTACCGATTTGAAGGATGATGAGAAGAAAGCTTTAAAGGCTTTCCTGGCAACTTTGTAGGAGCGGAACTATGTCAGCGACACCAACACCAGCACCAGCATTCAAGAAGGAGCCTGGCCGGCTCAAGAGATTCCTGATACCGGTCCTAGTGGGCGTGATCGGAATCGCCGCAATCATGGTATGGAAATACTGGTCGATCTCGGTTATATACGCACCCTATCAGGCGGATTATGCAACCAAGCCGGACTTCGCCCAGATTGAGCATCAGTTCCCGCTCAGCCCGAAGCAGCTGATGAGCATCACGCCGGAGAACCTGAGAACGCTTGATCAGGAAAAGGTAGACCAGATATATGCTCGTCTCACGGCAGGGCCGATTCCTGACGGATCGTACGATGGCGACCTGTTTTTTCCCAATGGCCAGAGCGGCCAGAAGCGACTGGGAGAAATTGTGGGCGGACTGAAGGGCATGGCCGCAGGTCTGGAGGTGCAAAAGCTCACATTGCTGGGCAAGGCGCTCTGGAAAGGCAAGGTCTTTTATCGCGACCAACGCGTCCTTCGCAATCGCATCGATGATCTCAATGCGTTCAAGGAGTTTTTCCCCGCGCCCGAGCAGCAGCAAAAATTGGATCAAGAGCAAGCGGCGCTTAAGGAACATCCTACAGCCGAAAATCAGTATTTCCCGGCCAAATTGTATTGCGGGCAGAGCCTGCTGGATAGCCGCCGCGAATCCGTCATCATCGATTACGCATTTACGGATGATTTGAAGGAGTACTATCGCCCCGTGCCGGATGCTCTGGCGGGACGTGAAGGGCTGCTGGTGCGCGATGAGATCCGGATGGTCCGGCCTGGGTTCTATCTGGGCCGTGCTTATATGGCTGGCACTTTCGTCCTGAACTTTACCCTATACAACAAAGAGGTGGCGGAGAAAGGATCGGAGGCTTTCCTGAACAATCAACAAATGGCGGAAGACTGCTGGGTGGGCTATCAGCGTATGGCCGCCGGCAACCAATCGCAGTAATAAGTCCACACGCTTCAAATGAATCCGTTGTGAGTAAAAGGGTCGTCCAGTATGCCGCCCAGAATTGAAGATACACCTTCGATCATCAATCGACGTATTACTACGGCCCGGCCAGGACAGTCGTTGGCCTATTCCGAACTGACGGGCTCGGAAAAGCGCGATTATCTTTTTGACCAGGGAATCCGGCCGACTGCCTATCAAAGAGGCGACATGCCGGATGTACAGGGAGGCGTGCTGCACTTTGCAGAAGCCGCGCTGAAAACCTACGAGAACCACTCCTTGGGACAGACTCTAACGCGCGTCAGTGACGAGCTTGACCCGCCAAAGTTGAAGCTTTTCCACACCTACGGAAGCACTGCCAAAATACGGTTTGTTCCGGAACCAAATACGCGCTACACAGGATTGTTCCGCGAGAAGAGTTGCGGCCTGGGCCGGTTTTCATATGCCGGACCGGTTATAGGCGTGGGAGTGGTGCCGGCATTCGGCCTCAAGTTCCTGTTGGATGGCGACCACCCATCGGAAAACCTGGTAGTAATGAGAATGCTGGACAGCCAGCAATCCCACCTGCCGCTCGCGCAGCGGAAATATTCTGTATTTCAGAACCCCTTTACAAATATTCTTCCCAATCCCAACCTCATAAATCTGGTTATGCAGGTGGTAAAGGAAAAATTCGAGACCGTAGTGGAGAAGGGTACAGGGCTGCATCAACCGGGAAACAATCTGGCGGCGGTGCGCAGCAATGGCCAGGCTGAAACAGATGCCTTTGCTCCGTACCGGCTGATCTTCTCGCCCACGCCAGAGGCCCAACGCCTGTCCAATGCAGAAATAGATTTCCGCGACGACCTGGCGCAGAACATTCCCGCTGGAACCGTGATCTACAACGTCTTCGCACTGGATCAGGCGGATGAAGAAAAGCTGGTCGCCGACGGCATCACCGAAGTCGAAGACCTGCTCCGCTATGCCCGGCGCATCGGCGCTATCGCTACCGAATCGGAGTTCATTGCTTCCGCATATGGGGATTATCGATTGTTCTTCAAGCACAACGCGACTTTCATGCGAAAGGACCTCCGGGCAGTAGCCGGATCAGGTTCATGAAATGCCGGACAACTTAGGAACACAACGGGTTTTAGATGATCGGCTGGAAAAGCAGGGTACAACCACTAGACAGGATGGGCTAACGCCTTCGCTGGCTGAGATGTTCCGCCGCCTGCTCAAGGCGGAAAGGCAGAGCCGGACGGCCCGGACTGTCGAGTACTTTGGCTGGCTTGACCTGACTCTGGGAATTCTCATTCTCGCCGTGCCCGGCTTTATGGCGTGGCTGCTGCGGGTGCCCATGACCAACCAGCAGAGTGAGAATTATCTCCGTCTGATCGGGCTGCTGGTGAGCGCCCTGGGAATGCTGTATGTGGTCACGGGACGCTTAAACACACAGGGCTTCAGCTTTGCTTCCCTGCTGGATCGGCCGTTGGTCCCGGTGATCATGGCTGTTCTCTGGCGGAAAAACATTCTTCCCGGAGGCATGGCGCTTGCATTCTCCATCAGCGACTTCGGCGGGTTTCTCTGGACGCTCTCAGCATGGCGTGCAGAGACGCGTCCGGGCCTCGGCGATGAGCGGTCTCTGAGTCGTTCTCTGCGGGAGATGTTCCGCCGTTTGTTCAATGCCGAGGGGCAGAGTCGGGCCGCGCGCACAGTCGAGTACTTCGGCTGGATCAGCATGGTTCTTGGAACCATCATTCTCCTGGCACCCGGCTTCACCGCGTGGCTGCTGAACCTGCCCACGCTTATCGACCAGAGCCAGAACGCTCTGATGAACCTTCCTCAGTTCACGAGCCAGAGCGAGGATTATTTTCGGCTGGTGGGGCTGCTGGTGGGCGGCCTGGGAATGCTCTATGTCGTTTCCGGAAGATTGAATGCCCTCGGCTTCATCTTTGCAACGCTGCTGGACCGTCCGCTGGCGCCGGTGATAATGACCGTTCTGTGGTACCACGACATTGTTCCGGAAACACTTGCGCTGGCATTTGCGGTGATCTGTCTTGGCGGATTTCTCTGGACACGCTCGGCATGGCGCGCGGATGTCGCCAATCCAAGGGTGGAGTTGCCGCGGCCCGGAACAAGAATCGCGGCATGGTTCTTTGGGTTTGTGAGCGGTGTAGTACGGAATGCGCGCACTTTCCATCCCGATGGAAGGGTGGTTCGCGGTACGGTGGAATCCTTGCGTCCGGCAGATCCCAGCCTGGCGAGTGCGGCCGAGCAACTTGCCGGCACGGTCCTCATTCGGATGGGAATGGGAGTCATGAAAAGAGGTATGCCGGGGTGGCTGGCCGACAGGCTGCCAGATGCTCCCAGCATCGCAATGCGGCTCTCGCCGCCGGGCGAGGTCAGGCTGGAACGCTGTCCAGGCGAGGACCTTGATCTGCTTTGTACCGCGGGCGGTGACCGCCTGTGGAAGCTGCTAGTGAACTTGATGCTGGGCGGCAAGATGTTCGGTCTTCACCAGTTCGACTATTTCAACAACCTCTATTACTCGCAGGTACCTTACAGAATCGACAATGGGAACACGGATGTGTGGGTCCGCCTCGTTCCTGATCGAGGCAAGGAGCTTTCTGCGCCTGCATTGCCCCAGAATGGCCCGGCGCGCGAACAGGACCTTACCAATGCCATCGCATGCCATGGAGGAATCGCTATTGAGGTCCAGCAGGTAGATGGCGAAAGCACGCTTTTCGTTCCCATCGCGAGGGTTCGATTTGAAGAGGAGATCAATATTGATCAGGAGGCGTTGCATTTCAGTCCCGTTGCCGGACGCGGGTTTGAGCCACACGGCTTTTTCACTGAAGTGCGGAAGATCGTTTATCCGGTGAGCACTCACAGCCGGCCTTCCAGCGCGCAGGAGCGGGTCCAGCGTGAGAACCAGAACAGGTTTATAAGGATGGGAAGGTTCCTGGAAGAACGCGAGGGCCTTCCTGCGGAGGAACCAATACCCGGCGGCAGGCGCTGGCGTGCGTGGCTCAAGTTCGCGGGCGCGTTGGCTGGGCTGGTCTTCGTGGTCTTCGCCATTTACATGGCGACGCGCCTAGCGAGTGATTACCCCGTCGCGGTCCACATGCAGCCGAAGTGGGGATATCACTATCCTACCGATTACCCCCAACCTCCTGACGCTCCCAACGACGCTATGCACTTCATGTATGGCTCAACCGGTGGCGAGCGCACCGATGGCCTCCCTTACTGGTTCTGGGTGGCGCTGCCGGAAATTTTTGCCGACGAGCTGCCGGACAAGAAAAGCGGGCAGGGTTACAAGTCGTTTGGAATGATTTACGAGGACGGCAAAGACCCGAAATACGATCTCCCGGTCGGGGTTTCGATGCGGCATTTCCGCGGCCTTGACGTGGTGTATCTTAACTGCGCCGCCTGCCATACCGGGACGTATCGCGATTATGACGGCGGACCGGTGCACGTCGTTCCCGGAATGCCGGCGAACACCTTCAACTTGGGCGCCTGGGGCAAATTTCTTACCTCGATCGTAAAAGAAGAGAGGTTCACACCCCAGAGGATGATGGACCAGATCGACAAGATGCAGGATGATCTGCACCGCGTGGTGGACAAGCCGGATCTGATCAACCGGCTGATTTTCAAATATTACGCAGTCGCCCTGATGCGCCAGCAACTCATCACGCTGGGCGACCGGCTCAGTTTTATTAATACCGACACGTGGGGGCCGGGACGGGTGGATACGTTCAACGCTCCCAAAGCGCTGCTTAACTTCCCTATGAAGAAGTACGCTGACCCGGACGAGTTGGTCGGGAATTCCGACTTTCCTTCCGTATGGAACCAGGCGCCGCGCCGGGGGATGCAGCTTCACTGGGACGGCAATAACTTATCGGTGGACGAAAGGAACCTTTCGGCGGCTTTTGGCACCGGCGCCTACCCGCCAACGCTGGACACTCCGCGCGTGCTGCGCACGGCCAGCTATCTGAAGACGGCAACGCCGCCGCCATTTCCCAAGGAGCATATCGACAGCGTGCTGGTGGAGCAGGGCAAGCCGCTCTATCAGAAATATTGCGCCCAGTGCCATGGACAGCGCGATCCGCCATTCCGCCGGGAGAAGCTCAACTCCGCCGCCGATCGGGGAAATTGCAGGCATCTTGACGATAAGCAAGAAGAGCTCGTGGGCACGGTGGAGTGCTATCAGGATATCGGTACCGACCGCGCGCGCATGGATTCCTACACGTGGCTCCTGACGGTGAACCAGAGCACACTCTATGCCAGCTACGAGAACGACTGGGGCTTTGCTCCGGAATATCCGGAGCGCTTCCATAATTTCGTGAAGCAGCCGGGCTATGCCAACGCGCCTCTGGACGGAATCTGGCTGCGCGCACCTTATCTGCATAACGGCTCCGTTCCCAATCTGTGGGAGCTGCTGACGCCTGCCGAGAAGCGCGTGCAGATCTTCTGCCGCGGCAATGACGTGTACGACTATCGCAATGTCGGCTTTGTCGCAGAGATGAAGGACGGCTGCAAATTCTTCGTCTTCAATACTTCCCAGCCGGGCAACGGCAAGAATGGACACAGCGGCGAGCGGTTCGGCACTGACCTTTTCCCGCAGGAGAAATGGGCCCTGATCGAGTACCTGAAGACATTTTGAGGTCGCTAATGAACAAGAAAACTCGCATTGTGGCCGGCTCGACCGTGGCGTTCCTCCTGCTGGGCTTTACCATCTGGTACAAGCTGATGCGACGCGAGGTCCCGCAGCCGGCGTGGATCTCGCAAACCAAACAAAATCTCTTTCTCTACGGCTCCGTGGGATCTGGAGAGAATGCCGGCATCCCGTACTGGGTCTGGCTTACATTGCCGCGAATCTTTCCCGAGTATATGCCGGGCAATGGCGGCTATGCTGCACTTGGAGCGTCATGGGAGCAAGGGCTGGAGATGCCCGCCGGCTTTGCCAAAAAAAGGGTCGGCTATGTGCGTGTAGCTGGAAATTGCGCCTTGTGTCATGCTGCTTCATATCGTCGTGGTCCGGATAGTGGGCCGGAGGTGGTTCCTTTCGTTCCCGGAAGGGCTCGGGACATCAACAGCCTGCTTACGTTCTTCAGGAAATGCGCAGAAGATCCGCGATTTAATGCGGATGAAGTCCTGGCTGAGGTGAATTCAGCAACCAGGCTCCAGTGGTCGGATTACCTGCTCTACAAATTCTATTTGGTCCGGCACACCCAACAAATGTTTCTGCGTCAGAATGCGGCACTCATTGATTCTTCAATCCAGCGGCACAGCCGTGATCCGCAGTCGCAAGAGCCGCTTTCCGCGCCGCAGATGAAGGTCTTTACTGAGGCGCTCAAAGAAATTCAATTTCCTGTTTATCCATTTCCGTTGGACGAAGGTCTAGTTCACGCAGGGAAGAAACTCTTTGAAGAGAATTGCGCATCCTGCCACGCTGACACGGCTGACAAGAGAGGGGCAGTAATTGCCATTGAGGAACTCGGCACTGATCCAGACGCGCTCGAATTGAAAAATTCCAGAGGATATGTTGCCATGCCTTTATCTGGCGTCTGGATGCGGGGACCATATCTGCACAACCGCTCTGTTCCAACCGTCCTTGATCTGCTGCATGTTAAGCGGCCAGACACTTTTTATTCCGGAAACAACTTACTCGACAAGGACAAACTCGGATTCGAGCACGAAAAGTCCCAGGAAAAAGGCCTGCATTTCGTTTTTTTTGATACGAAAGAAAAAGGCCATCATAATACCGGCCATCTATATGGAACGGCGCTCTCTGAGGATGACAAGAAGAAAATTGTTGAATATCTGAAAACGTTGTAACGGCCATCCAGGGACGATTCGAATATGTGTATGGAAACCTGTTGAATTGTGAAAACCCCAAACCTGTAGTCGTAAGCTGAGAACGCGCAGATTTGCGGCGCACCGCCGGCTTCTCTTGCTTAATGTTCTCCCGCAACAATTTCCAGCAAAGCTGACAATGACTCTAATTCCGGCAATGAGACCGTGAGTTCTGACAGGTGTGCGGAATCAGACAGTTGGCGCATCATCGCACCAGAGCACACTTTTGCAGCTCCAAAAAGAATTTTTCTGGTCCATTTACAGCTACGCAGGGAGCCAAGCTCAGGCTCTCGTTCTAAGTTTGAAAAGGAAGAAACATCATGTTATTTCGGTTCCGGTTGAGTCTTCTGGTGGCGATTGCGATCGCCGGCGTTCCGGCTCTTGCGCAAGATCCCAAGCCGCAACCTGGGGCTCACCGAGTCTATGAAGCCCAAGATTCATCCAAGGCGCAAAACGTCGATTACTGTGACCCGGCTATGAAGCGGGCTCTGGTGCTTAGCGGGGGTGGCCTCAAAGGAGCATTCCAGGCCGGAGCGGTCTATCACCTCATTGTTCACCGCCGCTGCGATTTCCGCGAGTTTGCGGGCGTCTCCGTCGGTTCCCTGAATTCTGTAATCCTGGCCCAGTCGCCCCGAAAGGAAAATCCGGAGGCGTCACTCAAGAACCTGACAGAGCGAGCAGAAAAAATGGTCACGGTCTGGCAGGACATCAGGAGCCGCAAGCAGATTTTGAAGCCGCGCTGGCCGGGTTGGGTGTGGGCTCTTGCGGCTCGTTATGGAATTTTCGGCGTGGAAAGCCTGAACACCTTCGATCCGTTGATGCATCTGATTCAAACCAACGTGGATGTGGATGCACTGGCTGAGCGGGGACGTCCGGTGCGGGTCGGCTCGGTATCGCTGTGGGATGGCACCTATCAGGAGATAGGCCCGAACGCTACTTTTCCCAATCATGACCGCAAGTACTTTCTAAAGTACGTCTATGCCAGTGCGCTGATTCCAATTGTTGGGCAGATGCCGCGCATCCAGCAATCTGACGAAGATACGGACCCGAAGCAGTGGATTCAATTTGGCGACGGAGGAATTCTTAATAACACGCCGATTTTCAACTACTTTCGCAAATGCTTGCCGCCGGAGGGCAAACCGCAGCCGCAGGATGAAATGGATTGCCTTGCCTGGTTGAAACCTGGTACGCCGCCTCCCCAGCAGGTGCAACAGCTGTTTATTGTCGTTACTGCGCCGTTTAAGAAATATATAGAACGCTACCCGATCGAACCAAAACTGCTTGCCCACGGAGCACGACAGGTCACGGACGGAAAAAAAATCCTGATGCGCACAGCCGACTTGATTCTGGAGAGTGACTTTCGGGATGACCTGACACTGGCGCTGGAATCCAATGCCATATTAGCGTGGCGGAAGCAGATCTATGATGCTGCGACGTCAAGTCTGGGATCGGAACAGCGCAAGGATTTTGACGGGAAGTTTGCCGAAATCAACCAGAGATTCCCGCTGCATTCCTATAATGAGCCGCCGGACGGAGGCCCGTCACTGCAGAGCGATGTTTTCCGGATCAACATCGAAAACTTTCTCCGGCGCCGCCACGACCACGTCGTACGGCAAAGCTTCACTATGGCTGCCTGCAGGCTGATCTCATGATGCAGGAGGATTTCCATATGGGCTCCATGAAAGAAAAATGCCTGGCGCGGTTTCCGCTGCCGGCCACCAAATCAGCTCACCTGAAGAATCCGTAAATATGCGTGGCAGCATGGATGCTTCGTTAGGGGCGGAAGGGAAGAAGTGATGCAGACTACATCTGATGCGCTGGTATTTTTCGGCGCCACCGGCGACTTGGCATACAAAAAGATTTTTCCCGCGCTGCAGAAGCTTGCCGGGCGCGGGAAGCTGGAGATCCCGGTCATCGGGATAGCCAAGTCCGGATGGAATCTGCAACAACTCCAAAAGCGCGCAAAAGATAGCGTGGAAACCTACGGCGGCCTGGATACGGAAGGTTTTCCCAGACTGATTTCAAAACTGAAATATATTGATGGCGACTACAGGGCCCCTGAGACTTTTGCCAAGTTGCGGCAGGAACTGGGTGCGTCTCAGCATCCATTGCATTATCTGGCAATTCCGCCGGTCTTGTTCCCGGAGGTTTTGAAACAGCTGGAAGCGTCTGGATGCGCGGTTGAAGGAGGGATTGTCATTGAGAAACCATTTGGTCAGGACCTGGTCTCAGCTCACGCCTTGAACCAGGTGGTCCACACCACGTTCGCTGAAGAAAGCGTATATCGGATCGATCACTTTCTCGGCAAGAATACTGTTCAGAATGTCCTGTATTTTCGTTTTGCCAATTCCTTTCTGGAACCCATCTGGAACCGCCAGTATGTGCAGAGCGTGCAAATCACTATGGCGGAAGATTTTGGCGTGCAGGGCCGCGGCGCGTTCTACGACCACACAGGCACGATCAGGGACGTGGTGCAGAACCATCTTTTGCAGGTTCTCAGCAACATTGCCATGGAACCGCCACCTGGCTTGTCAGTTGAAACCGTTCGCGACGAGCGCGTGAAGGTGCTTAAAGGCATTCGCCCTCTGGAGCCAAAGGATGTGGTTCGTGGCCAGTTTGATGGCTACCGTAAGGAAGCTGGAGTGAAGGCGGATTCGCAGGTTGAGACATACGTCGCCTTGCGGTTATTCATCAATTCCTGGCGATGGAAGGGGGTGCCGTTCTACATTCGCGCCGGCAAGTCTATGCCCATAACCGCTACTGAGGTAATCGTCACGCTCCGGCAGCCGCCTGAAATTTTTCTGCAGAATCCGCTTCCCGCCAATTACGTGCGGTTCCGCTTAACGCCTGATCTTGTGATTGGTATCGGCTCTAACGTAAAAATAGCGGGCGAGGGGTTGCTCGGTCAGCAGGTTGAGCTCGTCGTCTCCAAGAGTTCGGATCCGAACGAGATGCAAGCTTATGAAGAGCTGCTTGGAGATGCGCTGGCAGGGAACTCATCACGTTTTGCGCGCCAGGATTATGTAGAAGAGGCGTGGCGCATCGTGGACCCGGTGCTGGATGATGCGACACCGATCTATAAGTATGCTCCCGGCACGTGGGGACCAGGTGAGGCGGACGCCTTGGCGCCTCCTGAAGGGTGGATCAATCCCAAGTAAGGCCGGGCTGCATTTGTATGCTGCATTTGTATAATGAGCCGACAACGCCCTCTTTCTTTGCCAACTAAAGCGAGCGATGCCGGCAATGAGCCACAACTAACTCAATTGCTTCAAAGCCATCGCGCTTCCGGCACCACCAGTTCAAAGCAACTTAAGAATTCTTTCTGCCGCAACGCTGTGGAAATTTCAAAAAATCATCCATTGTCTAGTACCAGACAGATCTCTGGAATTTTACGGATTACAATTCTTTTACGGAGTTGGGATAATCAACAGGAAAAGATTGCAACCAGGATCAACGCCGGGTTCACTTCAGTCGGGTGGAAGAATAATTCTTGGTGAGTCGGCTCTAGAACATGCT
>JASLFF010000428.1 GCA_030150795.1 Terriglobales bacterium
TTTACATGTGTAATGCGTGTGGCCCAATTGCCTATAGAGCCGCGCGTATTACCGCAGGTAAAGTTGGTGGCCACGTAGGTAGTCAAATCGCAGGAATGTGCGATGTACTCACTCGCAAACCAGATCGAATTGCCATCCACGGCAGCTGCGCCATAGTCGCCCCAGCGAGGACGGATTGGGTTCACTTCAGGGAAGTAGCCGCTGAATCCATCTTGGCGGGCTGCTCCTTCGGCGGCAATGTGCACATCACCGGCTCCGACCTTGGCGTCAAGCGCAACATAACCGGCGCTGGGATAATGATCGTTACCAAGTACGGTGAAACCGATCACGCCACGTCCGCTGGAATTTACGCCGACGGCCGGATAAGTGACATTGTTTCCAGGCAGAGCAATAATGCCCTGGTTAATTACGTCCGCTGACGCTCCGCTAGGATGCAGCACAAAGAACGCGATGCCGGCCTGATTGCTTCCGTTCACCGTAGCAGCGGTATCGAGCGCGGCCCACAGTTTGCCGTTGGCGTACCAGACCTGCTGCATGCGGGAATCATTGCTGGGCGGTCTTGTGTCCGGATTGGGGAATGGCCCGCCGGAAACAAAGAAGAAGCGCCAGCAGCCCGTGCCAAATGGAGTTGAGAGAGCGTTGTCAGCAAGACATTGCCCCAGCGGGAATGGACCGGCTTTCTGGAATGAACTTGAGGGAACAGCATAAGTCTGGGTGTTGACTGTTCCTGTCGTCAAGCTCACGGCTGGGCTCGCGTCGTTGAGCGACTGCGTATTCGTGAGCTGCCAGCTCACCAATGCATTGAACGCTCCCGTATTTGAGAACACGGCCAATGAACTCAGCAGGAATTCTGTTCCGCCATTATCGGTACGGAAGTCTGTCCCTGGAGAAATCGCCGGAAAAACCGTAAAGCCCTGTACCCCAAACGGCAAAGTAGGCGCGAGCGCCGTGGTATCAAACTGCACAACGTTGGCTGGACCGCCGGATATCAGCCCTTGCTTGGAGATGGCGTAGATCTGCGCGCCGTGGAACCTTCCCGGGGTGAAGAGATCAAATTGATTCGTAGTGATATAGAGCCCGTTGGCGTCCATGCCGATGTGAGGGTAATCGCCCAGACATTGCGCATGTACCAGCACGCCGCTCACGCGGGCGTTGCAGTGATGGTCCGGGGTGCCATCGGTGCCATCGTCCTGCACTGGCAGATGGAAGACGGTCCAGCCACCAAGCGGGTTGGAGGTATTGCTCACGGCTATATCCAAATGGTTCTTTCCATTCAGGCTTTGCGTGATAGGCGCAACGCGATCAAGCGTAAGCACCACATGAAACCAGCGTTGCGATGCAACATCGAAATGGCATGTGGGATCGGTGATAGAGGGCCCAAACTGCAGCGGGCTCTTGGTGCGATCAATCGCCGCCGGATAACCGTAAAACGTATTCAGATCGGTGACGCCCAGCAGCGTGCTGCCATCTGTGCCATAAATGTTGAGAACGTCATTTACCGATTCCAGCACAAAGCCGTTGCCGGCGCAGAGCGCCTGGTCCGGAGGCTCAACTGAAAACTGGTTGCCATTGTTGGCAAAGCGCTGGTTGAAGAAGTTGAGGCCATCAAAGCTGGTAACGATCTCAGGGTTTGACTTGGCTTTTCCATTCCCCGGAACCTGTGGTCCCTGTCCGGGTCCGGGAGCAATCGACCGATTGAGAGCGGTCTTGCCGGAGATGTTTCCCTGAATGTCGACGCCCAGATCGTCATCACTATCATTGCCGTCCAGGGCAGTATCAAGTTCCTGGTCTTGTATGCCGGGGCCCTGTGTTCCAGGAGTTCCCACTTGGGTGGGCACGGGCTGCGTGGTGCCTGAACTGTTGATTTGGCGCACTACCTGCGCGCTGCTGGTGGCGGCAAATAACAACAGGGCCGCACTGGTTGTAAGCAATGCATTCTTTAACTGGGCTGGAAGGCGGATGGGGAGGGTAACTTGCATTCTAGATTTCTCCTGGGAGGAAAGGTTCGTTCGGGCTTGACCAAGTCTAGTCCGAATACCTGCAACATAGATAGCGAACAGCGTCCCTTTTTAACTTAATCTTCTACTTAGTTCTAAAGTGAACACAGCCGAGGGCCTGGAAATACTGTGCTACATGCTCGCTCATCAAGCCCACCATCGCGGGCAAATTTGTATGCGCATCAGATGGGCCCGCTGCCAATGAAGGTGACCGCCAGGCTCTGGAATTGAGGAAAGCTTTGGAAAGAGTGCGGTGCAGAGGGCGGCCCCGGAGATGAGTCTTAGGTAATAGCGCATTGTTTACAGGCGCAAACCCGGCCTGAGGAATAATGCAGCAGGCTTTCGACACACGCTTAATTTAAAGAAAGGGCCCTCCGCTTGAGAACGAAGGACCCTGAAGAATCATGGAGCAAGCAACGAAGTTTTTAGAATGCTGATTGGCAAGGACTGATCGCGATGACAGCCTCCCCTGTGGGACCATTGGGTTTGGCGCCAGTGTTGGTTTTTGAAGTGGGAGCCACCGCGCTGGCAGTTCCAGATGTGGTAACGCAGGTAAACTTCTGCTGACTCATAAAGGAATTGAACTCATTTACGTCAGACTGGGAATTGGTAAAGCCGATCCCGTGTCCCGCCAGCACGAAATATCCCAGAATGTCATTGGCGTTCCATTTCCCCGGATTGGCGTTCAGGAAGAGAATCGGCACCACCGTGCTGGTGTCGTGCAAATAGACCACGCGCGGAGGCAGCGCGGTAAGGTTGGGATTTTTCACGATCAACGGCACTGTGTTGTAGACGGTTGCGCCGGGGAATCCGCCGCAAGCCGGCATGTCAACCTGGACAAAGATGTCAAAGAAGCTGGAGCCAGGAAGATCATTGGCCGGTGCGCCGTTCGGGCCTGAATGCGATTCCACTTCACCGGGGCTTACCTTCGATGGCGGCTGCTGGATGTTGGCATTGTCATACCATACGCCGGAGCGA
>JASLFF010000478.1 GCA_030150795.1 Terriglobales bacterium
TTCCGCCAATCTTCAGCTTTCCATTGTCAGCCGGTTCGGTCGCAGGCTCCGCCAGGACTTTCACAAACACTCTTCCCGCAATCGAGCGCATGGCCCGTGCGGGAATATTTTCAACCACGGTTGAAACCGGCATTACATGCAAGGTGAAAGTGTCTTCAGGCAGCGAATAATTCGCCGGCAAAGTGCTCGCATCCACAGTTATTCGATAATCGCCGGGAGGCACGTCATCAACTTCAAAATCACCTGTATCCTGCGCAACGATGTTTCGGTGCGTCATTCCGTCATCCAGCGTCAGGTGAACACCGGAAAGGCCTTTCGCGTCCGGTGAGCGCGTGCCGTCCAGATTCAAATCGTTGAACACGCTTCCCGTGACTCTGGCAAAATCGACGACCCCAAAATTCACCATTCCGATCTTTTGACGGATCAAATCGACCGACGCTTGGTTTTTGGTGGTCATGCGCACTGGCCCGGCAAACTGGGTCAGGGACAATGACACCATGTGCTCTCCTTGGCTGACGTCAGTAAACTTGTAGCGGCCCTGCTCGTCGGTTTCCGTTACCTCGCCGTCATCCAGCCGGACGCGCATACCAACCAGCCCCTGTTCGCCAAAATTGAACGTGCCGTTCACGTTGTTGTCACGGAAGACGCGGCCTTCAATAATTCGTCCGGCATGGCGCGTTGGAATGAGCGCACCGGGCATGGCGCTGAACCGTTTGGTAAAGCCAAAATACATGAGCGTGGTGCGCTGGACTGTATCAGCCGTGTTGCCCAGCACCCAGATGTTCGTGAGCCCGGAATTGAAATCGAGCGATGGACGAACCTGATAAGCCAGCGAGTATCCCACATACGGCGTCCATGAGTCCGTCTTGCCGTTGGAAGCGCGGGCAAAGGCAAAATTGGGATTCAGGCCCAGCTTCTTCCCCAGCCGCAACTGCGCCGACGCAGAGATCGACGTATTAATCGGTACCTGCGAATCAAGCAGCGCCTTGACCTCAGGCGGCACATTGTTTGACTGCACAAAGGAAATCGGATCCTGCAAAAACAGCTGCTGCAATGCTGGAGATAGCAGCTCCAGCTCAGATCCTAGCTTCTTTATCAGCGAGGGATTGCGGCGGTCATGCTCAACGCCTACTGTCATGCTGCCGCCCTTGATCAGGAAGGTGACGTTATCCCGCAGAGCAAATTCATCTTCAGAGTTGAGTTGCAAAGGATCCTGCACGGAACCAACCGTAAATTGCGCGGCATTGGAAATGCGAGGCGTGAATAGATGACGCCAGTTGGTATCAAAGCGGTTTCCGTTCGTGGACTGGTTGGCAAAGCCGCCGTCATTATGACTGAAAGTGTAGCTGAAGCTGACGTCATCTTTGGGATTGATGCGCCATGAAAACGCCGGAGACAGGTAATCCGAGCTGCCCGCGTGCAGTATGTTGCCGAACGGCTGCGTGATGGTGTGCTGATAGTAAACGGATTCGGTCAGGCGATCATTCGTGCTGATCGTTAGTCCGGCCTTGGCTGAAGTTGTGCCGGAAAACAATGACTGCACACGGTTGAGCGGGAACAGCAGCGAGGATTCGCCTCCAGCGGCAAAGAATGTAAAGCGATGGCTGATGTAATCGACTTCTCCGCGTCCCATGCCGCCATGCGTGCTCACGCCGCCCGTGGACTGAAAATTCCACTTATCGCTGGCCTGATAGTTAAAGCCGCCGGTCTGCATCCAGTCATCCTGGCGTCCGCTTGTTGGGTCCAGGAAATCTACTGGAGAGTTGATATAGCTGGTGGTGGCAAACAGGTTCAGCTTTTTGGTCTGCTTGCGCTGGAAAGAAAATCCGCCAATATCGCGCGTGGAACCCAGCGTAAGGAAGTAGAACGGAATCGTTGAGCCGCCAAAAAACATGTACTGACTATCGCCATGGCGGACCGTAACGCCTGCGCCGCGCAGTTCCACTGAATCTGAAAATGTGGAAGGACTCAGGTGGCGCTCATAGCCGTTATCAGTGAGGCTCACAAGATTATCGAGCAGGCTAACGTCAATGCCCGGGCTGCGATAGGCAATACTTCCATGCCGGATATTGAAGGCATGACCGCCCTGAATATCGTTGTCTTCAACCTGGGTGGAGACAGTGAGCCTCCCTTGGCTGCCGGCAAGTTGCGTCCAGTTAAAATCATTTACTACGGCAGTCGTCGTCTGTCCGCCGACATTGGCGATTTGCACGTTGGAGCCAAAGCTTCCCTGCGCCATCTCACCCTGGCGGCGAAGCTGTGCGGGCGAAATAGTCACCTGCGGACGCGGCACCACCCGCACGCGAATGCTGACCGGCTTGTCACGCAAATAGCCCAGCACCACTGTCTCGCCGCGCGACAAGCCGAAGATTTGGATGCCATCGCCAGTGTTTTCCACGCGCGCAATTTCTTGATCGAGCACAATGATATTGGTCAGCGCCGGAGTGGTTATGGTCTTTGACCACTGCCAGTAAACTTCCACCAGAGAAGGCACACTGTTTTCATCGACAGCTTGTGCCGTAGCGGCGGGCGCAAGCGCACACAACAAGAGCAGGCTGCTCAGTAGCCCCACAATCGCCGTTTTGTGCCGTTGCAATTTCAAAATCTCAATTACCTACTCTGCTACGCTGAAAGGAATCTGCTGTGTCTCAATTCGGTCTTCACCGTATGCCACTGTGAGCACGGCAGTGTAATTCCCCGCCGGCAACTTCCCTGCCCACTCCACATGCATGGAGTTTTTCTGTCCGGGAAGAAAGCGTTTTTCTTTGCTCTCGGCTTTTGCCACGAACTTGCGCCCGGCATCCAGCACTGCGACGCGCGCTACGGGAAACACATGCGTGTTGCTGGCGTTTAGAAGATCAAAGTCCACGTTCAGCCCGTGTGTATCGGCCGGGGGAGTCACTTTTACGTTGCTCAGCTCGATCTTGTATTCGCTTGTGCCCTCTGCCTGCAACAGCACCAGGCAGCCAATGCGCATATTGGTGAAAACGCCTTTACCATCACTTTTGGGAAACGAAAGCTGAGGCTTGGATGTTACAAACAGCACCGCGTAATAACCGCCCTTCGCGTCCGGCGGCGGCGTGACAATGGCTTTCATCTTCTGCGTGCCGTTCGGACCCACCTCAAAGTGATCAGGCACAAACTGTATCCAGTTGGCGGCGGAGTGCGGAGAGGTACCAGGCGAGGAAAAAACTTTCTCGTTTTTCTCGTCGTACCACAAATCGGTAATCTCAACGTGCATGTCAACGGCGGTGTCACCGGAGTTCACCGTGGAAAGATCAAACTGGAAAGGAACACCGGGCTTGAAGGTTTCCCGCACTTCACCAGGCGCTAATCCCAGAGACTGCGCGGGAGCACGTCCCGCCAGAGCAGCCAGGAAGGCCAGTCCGCAGAGCAGGCGGCAAATCAATTCGCGGCTTCGATTCATCGTCATCATTGCTTAAGGCACCGTCATCATAAAAGTCAGTGTGGCGGAATCGCTGCCTTGAAAGGCCGCTGCGCCGTTCGTATTGGAAACAAATAATCCCAGAAACCGCGTGATGGAGCTGCGGTCTGCGGCAGTGTTGGTGATTTGCGTTGCTGTGCCCGCCGTCGTCCCAATGTTGGTGTAAGGCCCGGCGCTGGCTGCGGCGTCCCGCAATATCAAAATGGTTGGGTGCGCGAATGGCGAGCTGACAAAGGTCTTAATTGTCG
>JASLFF010000481.1 GCA_030150795.1 Terriglobales bacterium
GGGAGATCAAGCCGAGAGACCCGAATGATCCACTGGCGACGACGACGTACGAGGGGCAGTTCTATTCGCGCGAGGAGGCCAACGAGCTGATCCAGCGAGCGGGCCTCGCTCGCGCGGTTGAGTACAACCGGAAGTCATGGGAGCAATCCGAGGCAGGACGGCTGTGCATTGCGTTTTACGACGCATTCCGGGCGTACGAAAAATACCTGCAGCAGTTTCCGCACGCGGTCTTCAATCACTTTGGAAAGCGGCTGGACTTCAAGGAGCACCTGGCTTTTGAACAATCGCTGAAGTTCATGGAGCAGGACCGCCGCGAGCGCGCAGAGAAAGACCGCAGGAACCTGGAGAAGGCGCAACGGGCGGCGCGGTGCCAGCACATACATGCGAATGGCGAGCAGTGCGGCGCGCCGAGAGTCCGAGGCAAGAAGCTGTGCCACATGCACGAACGCATGGAACAAATAAAGGCGGAAAGGCTGGACCTTGGACCGATGGAAGATCCGGACAGCATCCAGATGGGAATACAGAAGCTGCAGGCGGCGATTATCGATGGCAAGCTGGATGCAAAGCAGATTGGGCAGCTTGCGTACACGATCCAGCTGGCGGCGTGGAACGTGATGAGGACGAGCGTGGTCAAGAAGATCGGGTAATCTGGTGATCGGGTGATGTGGTAAAAGCAGCGCCCCAGGGCGCGGTGGAAAAAACGATCTTTGAAAATATAAAGCCACTGGCTGCTAGCTTCTAGCCACCAGGAGAATCTCTGCGGCAGCTACACAGCCACGCAGCATTCGATTAAAAAAAGGCCCTGAATCGGGCCTTTTTAGGTTAGTCGATCTTGGGTGCGGGACTACTGGCCGAGGCAGGGCGGCGGGTTGTCACTGCAGTCTCCACTGATGACTCTGCAGGTTACGGGATCATAGTTGCAAGCTCCGGTACCGAGGCCGCTGCCAAAGAATCCGGCGACTTTGAATCCGCCGGAGATCTGCTGAAGTTCCTCTTCACTCACGATGCGGGCGCCAACCCGGCTGAGTACGCGATTTGTTTCCATTGGAATGCTCCTTTCCTTGACTTTCTAACAGCCGATTATATGTCGGATGAGGTAAGGATGAAGCATTTCTGATCGAAGAAGAACTCACGCGATAAACCAAGATGGGAAAATTGAAACACCCCGTGAAAGGACGAAAAACAGCGAAGCGCGCACAAAAATTCCTGTGCCGCACCCTTCGACATGGCGCAGCGGGTGGCAGTTCGTCCCATCGTAGTAGAATCTCAGGCTCTAATCCCGAATTGCGAATCTATGCACCCGACAATTCTCGCCACGTTCTTGCAAGCCCCGAATACTGCGGTCGGAATGTGTGCAGCCGGCCTCGCGCTTTTCTTGATTGGAATATTGGCCGCCAAAAAAGATCTTGCCCAGGCCCGCGGCCTGGACAAGATTGTGGCCTTAAGCAATCTGTGTTTCGCCGTGCCGCTGGCGGTCTTTGGCGCATTACATCTCTTTGGCCCGCAATTCGTCAAAGACCTTGTGCCGCGCTACATGCCAGGACGCATGTTCTGGGTATATTTTGTTGGCTGCGCGTTGATTGCCGCGTCGTTGAGCATCGCCACCAAAATTGCCGTGCGCTGGTCCGGCCTGCTGGTGGGAATCATGATGTTCATGTTTGTCGCGATGCTCTATCTCCCCGGCGGGCTGCGCCAAATGCATGCCCATATTCCGTGGACGCGCGCCCGGTTTACCTGGACCATCGTTTGCCGCGAATCGTCATTCGGCGGCGCGGGCTGGCTTCTTGCGGCCGTGGCAAAAGACGGATGGCGCGGCAAAGTCCGGACCACGCTGATTATCGTGGGGCGCATCGCGATTGCGCTGGCGGCAATATTTTTTGGCATTCAGCACTTTCTCCACCCGTTGGGACTTCCCGGGGTCCCGCTGCAAAGGGAGATGCCTGCGTGGGTTCCCGGGCGCGTGCTCATTGACTACGTGACGGGCGCAGCTCTTCTTGTTGCCGGAGCGAGCATTCTGCTGAACAGGAATACGCGGACCGTGGCGGCCTGTGTCGGCGGCTGGATCTTGCTGACGATCCTTGTCATTTATATCCCGGTTATGATCGGAGCGTTGTCCGACCCGGACATCGAAGCCAAGGTGGAAGGGATCAATTACTTTGCCGACACGCTGCTGTTTGCCGGAGTCATCCTCGCGGCGGCAAGCGCGGCGCCGAGATCGGATGAGGTAATGCGGGAAAGTGTTCCGCAAAAGTGATGCCTGGCCGCAGGGGCAAAAACCTTACCGCGGATCAACACGGATGAGCGCGGATCAGGAAAGCGGCAGTATTTCCGCCTGATATCCTAGAAGGTTCGTTGATCACCATATATCACGCCCTGAAGGGACCCATGGCCGCACTGATTGATGCCATCGACATCAAGCGCAAAATGTTTTTTGAAATGGACGGCACACCGTTCCACTGCCTTGACGTTGAGGTGAACACTCCCACCGCTCGTGGCGGGCAGACGCTGGTCCGCATTAAGATGCGTAACCTGCTTACTCGCGCCGTCTTTGACAAAACGTTCAAAGCCAGTGACAAGTTCAAGGAGCCCGACCTGGAAATGGTCCCGGCGTCTTACTTATATAGTGACGCGGATGGTTTTTACTTCATGGACCAGGAGAGCTTTGAGACTCTAACGCTGTCGCAGGACATGATTGGCGACGCGCAGGATTTTCTCGGCGAAGGCCTCATCATTCAGGTGCACAAGTTCAACGGCAATCCTATTGGCTTGCAACTGCCTCCGCATGTGGAGTTAACGATTGCCCAAACGGAGCCAGGCGTGCGCGGGGATTCCTCCGGCGGCAACGTGACCAAGCCAGCGAC
>JASLFF010000548.1 GCA_030150795.1 Terriglobales bacterium
AACGAATGGCTTGAAGGACCTGGGCTTCAAATGCTGCTGTTTCCAGATGACCAACAATTTCAAGATCTTTTTCTTTGAACAGATTCCGAAGATATCCCTCTGTTTGGTAATCCCCGAATGGATCAAGGATCTTAAGCTCCATTTAACGGAGATAATGAACTTGAAGTAAACCACGCTGAAATGGAGTGATCACTCGAGATCTCCCTAGAGCCACTAACAGCCGTTCAACCTGGTCCAAGTCGGTTTCCGCATCTGAAAGTCGTGAGGCCGCTCGAGCGAACCTACCGGATGGCGTTCGTAAAATGGATATGTTTCGCTCTTTCGCCGTGGCGCGGACCCAGTTGGCAATACCCAGAGAAGTCTGATTAGCAATATTCCTGATTTCCTGATCAGAAAACATTAGAGTCGTATGAGAACCTTTCTTCTCGCTTTTCTCGATTCAAATTATATCAGTTTTCTCCAGCTAAGCTCCACCAGAATCATCGCGTCGCAACGGTATAACCATATACTAATCAATAGCTTAGAAAGCGCAACGAATTGAATACCCATCATTTCTTGGCTTTGGTTGACCCTACAAAAGCGGATGCTAAAAAAGGCTCCTTTTCTAGCGCCTACAGAAAATCTCCCTTTTAAACGGAACTGATGGTTCCATACTCGAGCAGATTTGTACCCGACCCTTCCAATGTGCTAACTTGCCCCTCGATTTCATGCGCGCCTGAATTTAACGGAGGAGTCTGTGGCCGAAACCGTAACAGCGAAAGTGGACGAACCAAAATTTCAACCGTACGTTCCCCCGGACGAAGTTCGACCGGAGTTCACCTTCCGCGCCATATTCTTTGGCGGACTCTTTGGCATCTTGTTTGGCGCGGTTACGGTGTACGTTGGCTTGCGCGCCGGATTGACGGTTTCAGCCTCGATTCCCATTGCGGTGCTCTCCATCAGCGTTCTCCGCGCGTTGGGCAAAGCCAGCATTCTGGAAAACAACATCGTGCAAACGGCCGGATCGGCCGGCGAATCCGTAGCTGGCGGGGTGATCTTTACCTTACCGGCCCTGATCTTCCTTGGTTTCCCGCTGGAATACGCGCGCATCTTTCTGCTGGCCTTCATCGGCGGATGGTTGGGCGTGCTCTTCATGATTCCGTTGCGGCGCCAGTTGATCGTTAAGGAACACGGCAACCTTCTTTACCCTGAAGGTACAGCCTGCGCCGACGTGCTGATTGCCGGCGATAAAGGCGGATCATTCGCGGGACGCGTTTTCGCCGGGCTGGGCCTGGGCGCTCTCTATACTTTTTTTCAGAACGAAAACATGTTTAAGGTTTGGCCCAGCACGCCAACATACACGCCGGGCTGGTATCCCGGCTCCTCAGTCCGTGCCAACACAACTTCTGAATATCTTGGCGTCGGCTATATCATTGGACCGCGCATTGCCGGCGTTATTTTTGCCGGCGGCGTCTTTGCCTGGCTTGTCGTCATGCCGGCCATTAAGTTCTTCGGCTCGCACGTCACCGGCGCAATTTTTCCAGGAACCATGCCGATCGCCAATATGGGGCCGGATGACATTTATCGCGCGTACATCCGTCCAATGGGTGCAGGCGCCGTGGCTGCCGCCGGGCTAATTACGCTGCTGCGCACAATTCCCACGATCGTCAATGCTCTGCGCGCCGGCGCCAAAGATCTTGCCAAAGGCGCCGCGGCCGCAGCCAGCCTCCGCCGCACGGACCGCGACATTAATTTGAAGTGGGCCCTGCTCGGCTCGGGCATTCTCCTGCTGCTCATGTGGGCCCTGCTGACCTTCAAGCCCATCCTGCATGCGGAAACGTCAGCAGGAAACAATTTCTTCGCAGCGATCCTGGTCGTAGTGTTCGGATTTTTGTTTGTTACTGTCTCATCGCGCATCACGGGATTGATTGGTAGCTCGTCGAACCCAATCTCTGGCATGGCCATTGCTACGCTCATGGCCACCTGCGCCATGTTTCTGGTGATGGGCTGGACCGGGACCGCATTCTCCGCTCTGGCCATCACGATTGGAGGCGTGGTTTGTATCGCCTCAGCAAATGCCGGCAATACGTCACAGGATTTGAAGACAGGCTTTCTGGTGGGCGCCACGCCGGCGAAGCAGCAAGCTGCCCTGATGGTGGGTGTGACAGTCTCTGTCGTCGCCATTGGGATGACACTGGGACTGATGAATGCGGCCCTGGAATCTTTCCGCCCTGCCAACATCGCCATTGACGTTCAACATCTTCCCGTGGGAGTCTCTGAATATTCCGGAAAATTCGACCGTCAGGCGGTTCCAGTTGCCCCCACGGCGGGCGGGGCGGCCACGCAGCAATCCGTCCAGGGCATGAAGCTGTACACGGCCATCAACTCGCCCACCGTCCCGAACGGATACTATTTCTACAATCCGCAGAGCCAGAAATTTGAAGTGCAGTGGATCCAGGGTATCGGGAGTGACAGCGCCTCAGCGCCCCAGGCGCAGCTCATGGCAACGGTGATCAACGGTATTCTTGAGCGGCGCCTGCCATGGGGTCTGATTCTTTTAGGTGTCTTCCTTGTAATAGCCGTGGAACTGCTAGGCATCCGCTCTCTTTCATTCGCCGTAGGATTCTATCTTTCAATTGCCACCACCCTGGCGATCTTCACCGGCGGTGTGGTGCGCTGGCTGGTGGAATTGCGCAGCAAGCGTGAAGGCAAGATTTCAGAAGAAAGCGAAGTCAGCCCCGGCTCGCTTTACTCCAGCGGACTCATAGCCGCGGGCGGCATCGTGGGCCTGCTGGGTATGTTCATCAAAATTTGCGAAGACAAGCACTGGCTTCCGCAAAACTCGATTTCCTGGGGGCCAAAGCTCCACTTCATCGCCGATCATGCAGATTTCGCCAACATTCTTGCTGTGATCATGTTCGGATTGTTAGCGGCTTCACTTTATCATTTTGCCCGCAAGCCGCTGGAAGGCGAAAAGAAGTAAGTCTTACCGCCGAGGGCGCAAAGAGCCTTTGGACTTCTTTGCGGCCTCCGCGTCCTTGGCGGTAAGCGCTCTTGCCTGCTCTGCTAACATTCGCAGGATTCTGACGTCTTTTGCCTATGCTCACAATTTCTCGTTTGCGATTGCTGACAGTCATCTGCCTGTGCGCCGTGCTGCTCTGCTCTTGCGTGCCGCTTCATTCGCAAACGCGCTCTACCTCTCCTTCGACATCAGCTCCAGCGGCTAACCCTTCGGCCACGCCGCAGACCGAGACCAACAAGCGCGTGCAGGACGTGAAGTTCTTCAGCAAAGCTTTGCAGCGAGAAATGCAATATCGCGTGGTCCTGCCTAAAGATTACTTCACTACTGAGAATCGCTACCCAGTGCTCTACCTGCTGCATGGACTCACAGGGCATTACCGCAGCTTTGAGGCGCATTCCAACCTCACGCGCTATCTGGAGCGTTACCAGTTCATCGCCGTATCAATTGAAGGCGAGAACTCCTGGTACATCAACTCGGCCACCAATCCCAAAGAAAAATGGGAAGACTATTTTCTGCAAGACGTGCTCAGTGACGTCGGCGAGCGATTCCGTATCAACGGGGGCGACGCACGCGCAATAGCGGGCATATCCAGCGGCGGCTATGCGGCCATCAATCTCGCGTTGAAATACCCAGGGCTGTTCTTTTTTGCCGGCAGCCTCAGTGGAGCGGTGACCGCTCCGCGCGATCCTGAATATGACAAAGCATTCAAGAGCTTCGGCTTCTCTGACATCTTTGGCCCGCCTGACAGCAAGATACGCAAAGAGAACGATGTCTTTCTGCTGGCGGAAAAAGCCGAACCGCAGCACACCACTTTTATCTTTATGGCCTGCGGCACGGACGATGACACGATTATCGGCAACCACCAGTTTGCCGACGTGCTGCGTAAAAAACATATCGCCTATGAGATGACGGAATTTCCCGGCCAGCATGAATGGTCATTCTGGGAAGCCGCCCTGCCGCCGATGTTGCGATCGCTGGCACGGCGCATGCCGGACGTGTTGGGAGTCGACCTGCGATAAAAAAACATACCGCGGAGCAGGAAAACCAATTCTCACCACGGAGGCACTGAGACACGGAGAAACCCCGCGATGAATGCGAAATCCCTCGTGGGATTTGGACCAACTTTTTTCCGCGACTTTATCTGCGACAATCCGCGTGGATCCGCGGTAAGTTCTTTATGCCTTCCTGACGTTCTCCGCGCCTCCGCGGTGAAATTTCTTTGCTTTTCTCCGTGTCTCCGCGCCTCCATGGTAGGTTTGATCTCCTATAATTCTTCAAAATGTCCATCGCTGACAACGTCGCCGAGATTCACGAACGCATCGCCCGCGCTGCTGCCAGAGTTCACCGCAACTCGGACTCCATCACGCTGATGGCCGTCAGCAAGACTGTGGAACCGGAGCGTATCAAGGAAGCCTACGCAGCCGGTCTGCGCGTGTTTGGCGAGAACCGCGTACAGGAGTTTGAAGGCAAGTCTGCCGCACTCAG
>JASLFF010000628.1 GCA_030150795.1 Terriglobales bacterium
TGTGAAAACTGGTATGTCACCGTTGGCCAATATTTCAATGTGGTCATCCCCCAAAGCCGCCCGGCGGAGATGCGCACAGTATTTATGGTATTCCTCAAAATCAAGGGTCGGCAGGTCATGAACCGTACCGTCACAAATCCCCTGCTGTCGTTCCAATTTTTCGCCTAGTTGAAGCCAGCCCATTTAAATTTCTCAAGCGTCTCTTAGAATTCAAAAAGAACTGAAGATTGTAATGGCTCTTCAGATTATCGTGAGAAATCCATGAGGGAGACCAGTAGAAAAATCCGCGAGGTCAACACTGTCGCATTTTTACCTACGGCGGGAATTTTCAGGAGTTTGGAAGGCATGTATCTGCTTGAAAATAAATGGTCGGGGAGAGAGGATTTGAACCTCCGACCCCCTGGTCCCGAACCAGGTGCTCTACCAGGCTGAGCCACTCCCCGACGGAGAAGAAGCCGGCGTAAGTTAACGCTCGGCGTTTCGGTAGGCCTCGATTATAGCAGAGTATTGCAGCTCAAAACTTAGAAACGACCCAAATGAATCCCAAATGAATACCATGAAGACCCGATGACCAAGCAAAATCGACTGATTGCTGCGTGATGCCGATACCATCTCCATACGTACTTTTCTGATACATGGATTTCAGACAGACAGTCCCCCACAGTCAGTTTCCGACATCCCTCTCAAAACATCCATCTCAAAACATCCATCTCCCACACCCATCTGCAAACATCTATGCCAAAATACCCCATCTCAAAAGACCTATCGCCGCCCCCAATCTCGATATTTTGGGTTCCGACGTTTGATTTCCCACACTCGATTTGCTCCACAGAATTGTTTGCAGCAGAGGATTCGGTTGCTCGGAGATAACCCCGTAGGTTCATGGCCGATTGTTCAATAACAGCAGGTGTTCACCTGATTGTGGCGCAGCGTTTTGTCTCCAAGAATAATGACTCCCCCCACGCGCCTATATGTCTTCACTTGAACTCTACGAACGATCCGCCGTGCTGGAAAGTGCAGCTGCGGGTGCGTCAGTGGTTGATCCCGCGACTGCGGGCACTGTCGGCGATTCATGTGTCATGGCTAGCGCTCCTGCCCTGGCTGATTCTGAAGCTTCACTTGTCAAGGCACCTTCACTGGTCAAGGCCACTACTGTCACCCTTGCTGCCGCTGAAGCTTCACAAGCTGATACTGACTCGCGTGTCAGAGGCATTCGATGGCCACTACGGCTTTCCACCCGACGTTTGATCATCCTGGCCGCCATCGTTTTGGGAATGAGGATCTTTGTAGGAGAAGCCTCCGTGGTGCCAACGGCGTCCATGGAAGGCACGATCCTGGTGGGCGATCATCTTTTTATGGACAAGCTGCTTTACGGGCCTGAAATTCCTTTGGTCCACTGGCGGCTGCCCGCGCTCAAGACCATTCATCGCGGTGACATTGTCGTGTTCCGCTATCCAAAGGACATATCGGAGACTTTTCTGAAGCGCGTGACTGCTCTGGGTGGCGATCGACTGGAAATCAAGAATGGTGTGCTGTATGTGAACTCAAAGCCGGTGCAGGAGCCGTACGCAGTGCATCATGCGCCGGTACACAGCCCGGATGAGAGTTGGGGCCCAACCGTTGTGCCGGAAGGCAAGCTCTTTGTGATGGGCGACAATCGCGATAATTCCAGTGACAGTCGCGACTGGGGCTTTGTGCCAACGAACAACGTCATCGGCGAGCCGCTGTTTGTCTATTGGTCTTATGACGCGCCAACGGCACGCTGGCTGGATGAAAATCCCGGCCACAGGATTTCCTTCTACGCTTCCATCGCGGAGAACTTCTTCTCCAATACCCGCTGGAACCGCACGGGGATGTTGCTCTAGAGAGTCTGTTCAATCACGTTGGGGACCTGGCATCTTGGTAGCCAAGCCGCAGCGCAATTGTCGCTAGCCCGATTTCAATCCTGTGTTCTTGCCTTGATCAGTTCGATAACCTGTTTCTGCACTGTCGCGTTGGATCCAAATTCTGTAACCCAGTGGACCTCCGGCTCGCGTCGAAACCACGTCATCTGCCGCTTGGCATAGTTCCTGTGGCCTTGTTGCGCTGCAACAATGGCTTGCTCCAGTGAAAGCTCTCCGTCCAGGTACTGCATGGCCTGCTTATAACCCAGCGAGTTCAATGGCCATATTGCTGAACCGTATCGGTCTACCAGCATGCGGGTTTCTTCCAGCAGTCCGGTGGAAAACATCTCACGTGCCCGCTGATTGATGCGGGCATAAAGGGCCTCGCGGTCCGGGTTCAGGCCGATGCGAAGAATTCTGTAGCCCTTTAGTGCATCGCGTCCCTGCTGCCATAGATCAGTCATCGGCGCTCGCGCACTTAGGCTTACTTCCAGCGCTCGAACCACCTTGGGAACGTCATTGGCATGGATTGTCTGCGCTGCCGCCGGATCAATCCGGCGCAAGAGCTTGTGCAGATAATCGGTACCACGCTCACTCGCTCGCTCTCGCAGGCGCAAACGTAGCTCTTCTGAGCGTGGAGGCCCGGGAAACAAACCTTCCAGCAGCGCACGCAGATACAAACCAGATCCGCCCACGACAATGGGCAAATGCCCGTGAGCCGCAACCTCGGCGATTGCCTGTCTTGCCCGGCGCGAATAATCACCCGCGGTGATCAGCTCTGCGGGACCGGCAATATCGATCAAATGATGCGGAACGCGCCGGCGCTCCTGCTTTGAAGGCTTGGCCGTACCAATTTCAAGTTCGCGATAGACAGCCACAGAGTCGCAGCTAATGATCTCGCCTTGCAGCCGCTCGGCCACATGGAGTGACAGCGCGGTCTTGCCGCTGGCGGTGGGACCAAGGATTACCACGAGCAAAGGCAGCTTCATGCGCCGCTCCAGATGCGTCGCAGCAATACAAACACAAGTATGATCAGCGCTAACAAGGCCAGACCAAGGGCCTGCTGTCTTCGGGAATCCATTACATTCACATTGTAGCTAGACCGACCTGCACTGACGGTCTATCGTCATTGGGTGGAAAATAGAAAATGCTAAACTCTAGCGCGGAGTTCCACTCCGGCTGCTATCAACTGTCTTATGGCAACGGTGATCAAGTACAAATTTGACGAATTTGAGGCCGACCTGCGCGCCGCGGAGCTGCGCAAGAACGGCAACCGGCTGAAGCTGCAAATGCAGCCATTCCAGGTGTTGGTGGCGCTTCTTGAGCGGCCTAAGGAAGTTGTTACCCGAGAGGAGTTGCGGCAGCGCTTATGGCCGCAAGATACGTTTGTTGATTTTGATCACGGCCTCAACACTGCCATGGTCAAGCTGCGCGACGTGCTCGGCGATTCCGCCAGTAAGCCAAAATTCGTTGAGACAATTGCCAAGCGCGGCTATCGATTCCTGGGGACCGCAGAAGTCATTTCAGATCAGCCTGCGCCGGCGGAGCCAAAAGCTTCCGCGCCTGCCGA
>JASLFF010000671.1 GCA_030150795.1 Terriglobales bacterium
GGTCTTTGTTGAGTACGGATGATACCTTGCCACATTAAAAAGCAAGGAAGATCCTGGGGCTAAGCTCCGGGACAAAAGGCGAAAAAAATGAGCTCCTCCACACGGACTACAGCTGCCCAGGGCAAAAACTGCGTTCAAACACTCACAGCGCGCAATTTGTTCTATCTGGTAATGATCGTGATGCTTGCAATCGTCACGGCAAGCGCCCAAACCCCCGTCACGCCAGCAACCACAACGATCCAATATCTTGGCGTACCGAACCCGCAGAACAACACAGCCGCCGCTGTAACCGCTCCTTTGGGCGGCATCATCCTGAAAGGCACAGCATTGAGCCCGGCTACCGGGCTGCCAGAACGCCACTTGTGGGTAGCTGACGCCACTTCAGGCATCTGCCGCGTAGACCCGGATCTGGACTCGCCCGGACCTTACGCCATCAATTTGCAAACGTGTCCGTTCAAGGTGAATGGCGCCTCCATTACGGGCGGGCCCATGGCGTTTGATCCCGCGCCGCATTTCCTTGATCCCGCAAACCCCACGATCGCTACGAATTACCTTTACTTCGTGGATGAGCAACGCTCTTCAGAAGGCATCATGCGGATCGGCTATCTCGCCACTGGTGACAGCGGCCACGGATTTCTGAACTTTGCCACCATATTTATCATGGGTGGCAACACCACTGGCTCTCGCTTCGGCGGAGGAACCACTGGTTGCGCTCTTCCTGGAAATCCCGGCCTTCCCAATTCGGCAGTTCTGAGCCCGTTGGGCGATCTCTGGGTTGGCTTTAAGAAGAGTGGAACCATCATTCGATTTACTCAGCCTGGTACGGCGTCCGATACCGGTTTTGGCACTTGCGACACTTTCATTACGGCGGTTGCCACTGTGTCCAAGAACTCAAACGGCCTCGCCTTCATTGGCCACGATCTTTGGACCGCGGATGGTACGTCGCCTTTGTTCATTAAGAATGCTGATACCACTTGCATGGTCCCTCCTCATGGATTATGCACCGCCGCAAGCGGCGATGTAGTGAACGTTCTTGGGGCGGCCCCGGTGGGTGCTGCCGCGGTTGCTGTGATGAGCGACCAGTATTACCCGGCTGTGAATGGCAATAACGTCTATTTTGGCCTCCAACAGGCTCCGGCAATACCGCCAGCGCCACAGGTCATTCCGGATAACGTTGCCTGGCTGGGCAATGCAGCGGCTGCTGATCCCGGAATGGCAAACACGACCCTCGACACCACTTTCATGGGGACATTCTCTCCCGTGGGCGGTCCAAGTCCGGCGATTGCCTTCCTCAGTGGAGTGGCTGTTGATCAGACCGATCCGGCCAATATCGTGGTTTACAGCTCTGATGATTACAGCGGCCTGGGCGCGCTGGCTGGGGGAATGTGGTTCCAGAGTTGCCAGGGCACGCCAGCTTCTCCCGCCCCGGCGCCTGCGCCTTCACCCTACATGCTGAACTGCCCCACTCCACCGGCCACCGGCGTACCGGGTGCTCCGCTAAATGTCTTTGGCGTCGCCAGCAACAACGCCGTCACAGTAAATTGGAGCCCAGCGCAATCGAATCAGCCGGTAAGCTTCTATACGGTGATTACCGCTACTGCTGGGCCGGCTGTTGCTCCTGTTACTGTTATGCCGGTTGGTGGATCAGCGTTTCCGCCGACCTCGGTTTTGATTAGCGGACTGGTGAATGGCACTTCCTACACGTTCACCGTAATTGCCAACAACGCTTCAGGTCCGAGCCCGGCTTCGGCCCCCAGCGCTCCTGTAATTCCTCCGGGCATCGCGGTCCCTGCTGCGCCCACGGGCGTAACAGCAATTGCCGGCGATACCCAGGCTTCCGTAACCTTCACAATTTCACCGCCGCCGCAGGGCGCGCCGATCACCAGCTATCTGGTGACGTCAGCCCCGGGTGGAATCGTTACAAGCGTTCCGCCACCGGCGAGCGGAAATACTGCCACAGCATTGGTCGGTGGTTTGACTAACGGCGTGAGCTATACATTCACGGTCCAAGCCGTTAATCTTGCCGGTTCCAGCGCGCCTTCCGCGCCTTCGAACGCTGTAGTTCCGTCGACAGCGCATGTGCCGGTCCTGAATCTGGGGATCAACGGGCCTTCTTCCGTTAGCGTCGCCCCGACGCAGGTCACTTACACCATCACTGTTACAAATCCGATCACTGCCACGTCGAACTTCCCGGCAAATGTGTCCGTGACCCATACTTTGTCTCCGGTTCGCGCTGTCATTGCTGCAGGCGGGGCTTCGCGGAATGGAACTACGGGCGTTGTAACGATCACGACAACAGGCTCGCACGGGCTGAATATCGGCCAGAGCATCACTATTGCCGGCATTACCGATGCGTCCTTCAACGGTACCTTCACCATCCAGGACGTTCCGACGCCGACTACGCTGACATATGCTCAGGCAGGCGTGACCACTACGAGCGGTTCCGGAACCGTGACTGGCTTGCCGCTGGCAAATATCGTGCTGGCGCAGACTAGTCAGGGTACGTGCACAGCGGGCGGCGCGGGCGTAATCACCGTGACCTGTAATCAGGGATCTTTGACTGCCGGCGCATCGTCAACCATGACGGTGATCGTGCAGATCCAGAGCCAGGCAGTCCTCAACTCCGTTGTAGCCAGCGGAACGGATGCGGCAGGTACGGCACTATTGAATGCGAATGCCAGCCTGACCACGACCGTACCGCTGCCCGCAACCTCTAATCTTTCGGCTGCGGTCGGAATCACCGGAAATCCTCAGAGTCCAACTCCGAATGTTGGGCAATCTGACAACATCACGTGGACAGTAAGCAATCTCAGCGCCACGGCTACGCCAAACGTCCAGTTCACGATCTTCATCCCCACGGGCTTGAACATCACTGGTCCCAACCCACCCACGCCGACGTTCGATAACGGTGGCACCGGTTCCTGCTCAGCATCAACGCCGGTCGCGGGTGGTAACCAGATCGTTTGTAATACTCCGACTCTGGGCGGTCCTAAGAAGAATGGCGCCAAACCGCCAACAACCATGACCGTAATTACCGGTGTGACTCCTACTGCTGCGATTAAAAACATCGCTGTCCATCCTAGCGGGACAGTCACTTTCGGTCCTGGCGGTGTTGATACGTTGCCAAGCACGTTAACCCTAACCATCACTGCTAAATAACAACCAAGACTGCCGGGGCGCCCCACGCGCCTCGGCAGTTTCAGAAACAATTTTCCAATCAATTACGAAATAACTTTTGTCTACAAAGAGATCGGGCCCTTAAATCGGGCCCTTTTTCTTTGGCTCAACGATCACCAATAGTTAAATCGCTCGCATATATTTTCGCCATACCGGAATCACTCTCTTGTGTGTAACTCCAATTGCGTAAATTTCCCATTTGTTCAAAAGGGATGCGTAATGGCCAGCGAACGCGTAAGGGTAAAAGTGCGAACGCGGCCATTGTTTTAACTTTTGCGGCACCCTCCGGAAGTTGCTCCGTGCTGCATGCAGTTGTTTTTACAAACTGGATGACGCCTTCTTTATTTCTTAAATAAATGATCCCCAGGCCAAGGTTTGCGGGACAGGAAGGCACGAAAGTGAAATCATCAATCGGCATTGCAGTTTTTGCGCGGAACAAAAATTTTGCAGGCGTGAAATTCACGCTAATTTTGTTCTGCATGGCGCTTCTGTTTGGTTTCGAATCCTTTTCGGCAAACGCCCAAACCACCATCGCCCCAACTACCAGCACCATTCAATTTGCCGGCACGCCTGCACCGAGTTCCATCACCGCTCCCACGGGCGCTCAAGTCCTTTATGGCACAGCTCTAAGTCCAATCACCAATCAACCGGTCCGCCATCTCTGGGCGGCTGACGCTACCGCTGGCCTCTGCCGCATGGATCCCGATCTGGATTCTCCGGGGCCGTATGCC
>JASLFF010000455.1 GCA_030150795.1 Terriglobales bacterium
TGCACCAACCAGGCGCTGATCGCCACAATGGCCACAATCTACCTGACGATCTACGGTCGCGAAGGGCTGAAAGAACTGGCCGCCAAGAACCTCGCCAAGGCGACCTACGCGCGGAATGAGTTTGCGAAGAAGGGAAAGATCCTTTTTGAGGGTGCGCCGCGCTTTAATGAGTTTGTGGTGAAGACGAAGGACGATGCGCATGCGATCAACCAACGCCTGCTGGAAAAGAAGATGATTGGCGGCTTCCCGCTGAGTTGGCATTATCCGGAGCTGGGCAATGCGTCATTGTGGTGTTGCACGGAGTTGAACAGCAAAGAGCAGATTGACGCGGCAGCACAGGCGGTGGGCCAATGAGCAATAAAGACATCAAGAAAGCCACGCACCACGTTAACCAGAATGAAGGACTGATCTTTGAGCGGTCGTCACCGGGGAAGAGAGGCTACAGGCTTGCCCCGCTGGATGTCCCAGAGGTCGATTACGCCAAAGCTCTCGGAGGTTCAGCGCGCGCCGACCTTGGCAACATGCCGGAAGTGAGCGAGATGGAGATCATCCGCCACTTCACACGTCTTTCCACGTGGAATTACGCGATTGATTTAGGCATGTATCCACTGGGATCGTGCACTATGAAATATAACGCGCGCGTGAATGAAGTGGTGGCGCGTTTTCCAGGATTGGCTAACGCGCATCCTTACCAGCCGGCAGAAGTTTCACAGGGCGCAATGCGGGTGATGAAGACGCTCTCCGACTGCCTGCTGGACATCACCGGCATGGATGCGATTACGCTGCAACCCGCCGCGGGCGCGCATGGCGAAATGACCGGCATCCTGTTGATGCACGCATATCTCCAGTCCAAAGGGAATCCGCGCAAGAAGATCCTGATTCCTGATTCAGCGCACGGAACCAATCCGGCCACGGCTGCGATCTGCGGTTACGCCGTGGAAAATTTGAAATCGAACTCACGCGGCATGGTGGACGTGAGCGCGCTGTCGGCTCAGATGAATGAAGACATCGCCGGCCTTATGCTTACGAATCCCAACACGCTGGGAATTTTTGAGCAGGAGATCCATAAGATTGCCGACATTCTTCACGAGAAGGGCGGCCTTCTATATATGGATGGCGCGAACATGAACGCGCTGGTGGGCAAGACGCGTCCCGGCGACTTTGGCGTGGACGTGATGCACTTGAATCTGCACAAGACGTTCTCTACGCCACATGGCGGAGGCGGGCCGGGATCGGGACCGGTGGCATGCAAGAAAATTCTTGAACCCTTTTTGCCGAAGCCGGTAATCGTGGAAAAGGCAGATGGCAAGCTGGCGTTCGACTATGACAGGCCGAAATCCGTGGGGCGCGTGCGTATGTTCTATGGCAACTTTGGCATGCACATACGCGCGCTGGCTTACACGCTAGCCAATGGTCCAGACGGTCTGCGGCAGACTACGGAAGATGCGGTGCTGAATGCCAATTACATCCGTAAAAAGCTGGAAGGCGACTACACTCTGCCGTACCAGAGTCCGTCAATGCACGAAGTGGTTTTCAGTGACAGTATCCAGGAACAAAAGGGTGTGAAAACCGGCGACATTGCCAAGCGCTTGATCGATTACGGCTTCCATCCTTATACAGTATCGTTTCCGCTGGTGGTGCATGGCGCGATCATGATCGAGCCCACGGAGAGCGAATCGCTGGAAGAACTGGATTTGCTGGTGGATGCGATGAAATCAATTGCGCGCGAAGCGGAAGAAGATCCGGAGTTCGTGAGGAACGCTCCGCATACGACGAGGGTGAAGCGGCTGGATGAAACGGCTGCGGCAAGAAAGCCGATCTTGAGGTGGAAGCCAGCTTCGGCGAAGTCAGCCGGGGAGTAGAGGATGTGTTTTCTGTAATCCCGAGCTTTGCGAGGGAACCCTTTCGTTACCCAGCCCCCTAGGGTCGCGGAACATCCGATATGTAAGCGTTTTAGCGTATTAACCAGGCTGTCCTTACCCTATACAGTTCTTAACTATAGGGATCTCTCGCTTTCGCTCGAGACTGCGGAAGACACCTAACGTAACATTTCCGGTGTCTAACGCTTGAGGTACACTTCTCTTAGCCATGCAATCTCTGAAGTCATATTCTCTCTGCCTACTACTATTTGTGTCTGCTGTTCCGGTTGTGCTGGGGCAGACGTCCGCCGGCGCCAACGATCCGGTATTGCTGCACACGCTGCAACAGGAGCTTGATCGCGCGATGAGTTCGCTCAGCAAAGCCGATCCCGCGCCTTATTTCATCAGCTATGCCGGAAACGAGGATTTTGGTTCTGTCATTATGGCCAGCAATGGCGCTCTGATGGCCAATATCAAACGGCATGATCGCACGGTGGATGTGTCTGTCCGCGTGGGGAGCCGGGAACTGGACAACACGCACGGGGAGAACAGATTCAACGCGGTTACTACTGCTTCACTCCCGTTGGAAGACAAGCCCGACGCGATTGCGCGCGTGCTGTGGATCAACACCGATCGGATGTACAAGAAAGCCGCGCAGGGATTTCTGGAGGTGAAGACTAATACCAAGGTCCGAGCGGATGAAGAAGATTCGTCGCCGGATTTTTCAGCGGAGAAGCCGCAGGTTTATATCGGCAAGGAAGTTGTTCCGCCAAAGTTTGACCAGCACGAGTGGGAAGAAAGAGTCCGAAGGCTCTCTTCAATCTTCAAGAAATATCCTGACATTGAAAGCTCCACGGTAGTGCTGCTGGTGGAGGATACAACGCGCTACTTTGTTTCCAGCGAAGGCTCCCGGCTGGTGGACTCGCGTCCGCTGATTCGGGTGCTGGCGCTGGGGAGCACGCGTTCGGCTGACGGCATGGAGCTTGCCAGGTCGGAAACGTTTGACGCCTCCACGTTTGACAAGCTGGCCCCGGAGCAGGAGATTGCGGCAAAGATCGAGAAGATCGCGCAGGACTTGCAAAAGCTGAAGAAAGCGCCGGTCGTTGAGCCATTCAACGGTCCAGCGCTGCTTTCCGGCCGCGCGGCGGCGGTGTTCTTCCATGAGGTGGTGGGGCATCGGCTGGAAGGGCAACGGCAACGCGGAGAGAATGAAGGGCAGACTTTTACCAAGATGATCGGGCAAGCGGTTTTGCCAAAATTTTTGAGCGTGGAAGACGATCCGACTCTGGCGAAACTGGACGGCGTGGAACTGAGCGGTAACTACAGCTACGATGAAGAAGGCGAGAAGAGCAAGAAGGTAGAGCTGATTTCGAACGGCATCTTGAAGCAATTCCTGATGTCGCGGATGCCGGTGAAGGGCTTTCTGCAATCGAACGGGCACGGACGCGGACAGGCGGGAATGATGCCGGTGGGGCGGCAGGGAAATTTGATTGTCCGCTCCAACAAGACTGTGGCGGATTCACAGCTGCGGCAGGAACTGATCAACGAGATCAAAAAACAGAAGAAGCCGTTTGGGCTTTACTTTGAAGATATCGCCGGCGGGTTTACGCTGACCATGCGCAATATGCCGCAGGCGTTCCAGGTGATGCCACTGATGGTTTGGAAGGTATATCCGGATGGGCGTCCTGACGAGCTGGTGCGCGGCGTGGACATTATTGGAACGCCTCTCAACGCGCTGAACCGGATTGTGCTTACGGGACAAAAGATGGATGTATTCAACGGCGAGTGTGGGGCGGAATCGGGTTCGGTACCAGTGGCCGCGGCCGCTCCGGCCATGCTGTTTTCAGAGATTGAGGTGCAGAAAGTTTCGCAGGGACATGAGCGCCCCCCACTGCTGCCGCCGCCGGGTATAGAAAAGGCCGAAGTAGCGAACCAGCAATCCAGCAAGCCGGAGGTGCACTAATGCGGCGGCTGATATCCATACTCTTTGTTTTGGCCGTAATTTCGTCGGCTGCGCTGGCCGGAGATAGCAATGCTGCGCCTGCGGCGGCTTCGGTTTCCACAAACGATCACGGCGATGCGGTCCTGAAAGCGATGCTGGCGGAGCTGAAACGCTCACAGGAAAAACTGCAACTGGGGCAGTTGCAGAGGCCGTATTACATCGATTACCAAGTCACGGAAATTCAGGACAATATCGCCGATGCGACGCTGGGCGCGTTGCGCACAGACCAGGTGAACAGCGGCCGGCTGGTGCGCGTGGTCGTCAGAATCGGTGACTACAAACAGGACAGCTATTTCGGCGAAGGAACGGGCGCAGTGGAGGTAATGCCCACGGACAATGATGAACTGGCGCTGCGACGCCAGCTCTGGCTCGCCACCGACAAGGCGTATAAGTCCGCGCTGAGCGGCTTTACGGAAAAGCAGGCAGCGCTCAAGAGCGTGGAAACCGAAACCGACCTAGCAGATTTCTCGCAGGAAAAGTCGGCGCAATCAGTACGCGACCTGGCCAAGCTGGATGTGGACCTGGACAAATGGAAGCAGGAAGTGCGCGCGACCTCTGATTTGTTCCGTAGCGATCCGAGCCTGGAAATGAGCAGCGCCATGCTGAACTTCCGCGTGCTGAACCGCTACTTCGTAAATACTGAAGGCACGGTGACGCGCAATGGCAAGAGCATTTACACGCTTCTGTTCTCCGCCTCTGATCAAGCTGACGATGGCATGCACCTGGAGCGGAGCCATGGCTGGGTAGTGATCAAGGGAGACGAACTGCCCAAGAAGGAAGAAATAACACAGGAAGCCAAGAAGTTGATTGGCAGCTTTGCGGCGCTCAAAAAAGCTCCGCTGGTGGAAGACGACTATCGCGGGCCGGTGCTGTTTTCAGCGGATGCGGCAACGTCAATATTTGAGCGGTTAATTGTTCCCAATATCCTGGGGATTCGCCCTGATCTGGGAAACCCTGCGCGAACCAACGGAGAGTTTGCTTCCTACTACAAAGGCCGCGTGCTGCCGGAGACGTTTACCGTGGTGGACGATCCGAAGGCCAAAGAGTTTGATCACCAGTCCCTGGCAGGCTTTTATGACGTGGATGACGAAGGCGTGGAAGCGCAAAAAGTCACGGTGATCGAAAAAGGCATGCTGACGAATTATCTGCTAGGCCGCGAACCGATCCGTGATTTCCCGCACTCGAACGGGCACGGCCGGACCGCGCTGGCGGGAGCGCCGCGCCCGCAGATATCAAACCTGATCTTTAAGGCCGAACACAGCGTTTCTTTCGACGACCTGAAGAAGAAGCTGATCCAGATGTGCAAAGACCAGGGACGTCCGTATGGCTATTTCGTAGAAACTACCGGGCCGCAGCTTTCGCCGCGGCTGCTGTGGAGAATCTACGTCAACGACGGACATCAGGAGTTGGTGCGCGGAGCCGTGTTCAAGCAGCTTGATACGCGCGCATTGCGCAGCGATATCGTCGCGACCGGCACTGACAATTACGTCTACAACCGCGCGGAGCCATTGCCCAGCGCGATTGTTGCGCCGTCAATCCTGTTTGGCGAGCTGGACATTCAGCGGGCCAACCGGACGCGGGAAAAGCTGCCGCAGTATCCGGCGCCGGCGTTGAGTACGGTCACGGCGACGAAATAGGGCGTTTAACCACAAAAGGCCATCCGTTCGACTCCCTGGGGGTCGCTCAGGACAGGCTGCGGAACACGAATGTAAAATCAAACCTTTGTGTTCCTTCGTGTCCTTTGTGGTTAAAATTGAGTTTCCTCTCATGGCCCGCATCCATGTACTTTCCGAGCATGTTGCCAACAAGATCGCCGCGGGCGAGGTGGTGGAGCGTCCATCGTCAGTGCTGAAGGAGTTGCTGGAGAATGCACTGGATGCAGGCGCAACGCGTGTCCGCGTCCAGGTGGAAGCAGGCGGAAAGAAGCTGATCCAAGTCACTGACAATGGCTGCGGCATGGTGCGGGACGATGCGCTGCTGGCTTTCGAGCGACATGCCACTTCAAAAATCAAAGACGTTGAAGATTTGTTGAACATTCATACACTGGGTTTTCGCGGAGAGGCGCTGCCGTCGATCGCTTCAGTGGCGCGGGTGCTGCTGGAGACGCGCGCGACGGAAGAAGACGGCGGTACGGTCCTGGAAATTGCCGGCGGCAAAATTCTGCGAGTCGAGGAAGCCGGGCTACCGCAGGGAACATCGCTCGCGGTGCGTGACCTCTTTTTCAATACTCCGGCGCGCAAGAAGTTTCTGAAGGCGGAGTCGACGGAGCTTTCACATATTGCATCACTGGTGACTCACTATGCGCTGGCCCATCCGGAGAAGCATTTTGAGCTGCACTCTGCAACGGAAGCGATGCTGGTTGCAGCGCCCGTGAAATCACATTCTGACCGTATATACCAGATCTTTGGGCGCGAGACGCTGGATCAGCTTGTTCCACTGGCGGCAATGAT